>CAZSAH010000004.1:0-63219 GCA_964605015.1 uncultured Alphaproteobacteria bacterium
TTTTTATTGAAAAATCAAAGCGCTATCTGGATCCCCGCCTTCGCGGGGATGACAAATGGGGGCAGGGATGCTGACAAATGGGGGCAGGGATGCTGACAAATGGAGGCAGGGATGACAACCGAATAAGGTAAGCTTCAAGCACAATGAGGATATTGCTAAAATTTTAATAAAAGTTATTTTTTCCTTGCATCGATTTTGAGAGGCACGTATTCTGGCAACGAGTTTAAGCGTTGACGCTTTCTTTTCAAGGGTGGCGGCCTTTCTCTTAGACTCATTTAGCGTGGAACCCAGGTGTTGGCTCACCAGAGGTCCCACTAACCAAGCCAACACATGGAGTTGACAATGGCTAGAGACAGAATAGACACATTTTCCTTTTTAAAGCAATCGAAAGCCGACATTTCACCCGCATATCGCATGGATAGACGGGCAATTTCGGCTGACTATTGGCATGGGTTTTGGAGGGAGATTTTCCAAGCCCATGCGTACTTTGAAGAGAAGATAAGGGAAGATCGCTAACTTCCTGTCTGTCCTGGAGGAGGGACAGCGGGACGTTGTGTGAAACGAGGGCGCTTTGCCTCCATAGCTATCGCCTTGTGTTTCGTGCCTTTCCGTTGTTCCGACTTCTCGGGTTTCTTACCTGTTTCACAGGCTCGCTCTGCTTTATGGCTTCTCTCGCTCCGCCTATTAAATTAGGGTTGATTTTTCTGATTTGCTCGCTCAGATTAAGTCAACTAACTGATTATTATAACAAGGAAAAAGGGAAGCACTCATGAAAATCAAATTCTCTTGGACATTATATGCTGGACTCCTCCTCCTGCTGGCAGCTTCAATGGGCACGAGCAACGCGATGGACTCTGATGAGGACCTCTGTGAGAACCCGCAACGCCTAAGAAAAACTCGCGCCGTACCCCCACCACTACAAATCCTCCCATTACAAATTGATCCCTGTAGGAGTTCAGTGGAGTATGGATTCATGAAGAGAGAGCTGAGTGCTGGGTTGGCATGGCTTCAACTTTGCGAATCGGGTGAGGCTGAAGTGTATTACGCATGGGAGCAGACAATGAACGTTGGGTTCAGGGCTGATCAGGTTGTTGAAGACCGTATGTGTAGGGCAGCAAAAGGTGACAAGGAAAGTGAAATAAAACGTCAAAGGACGGTTGCGGAGTTCTGGTTAAAGTCAACCCCTCGAGAGAATGGGGATTGGACGGATTGGAGCGGCATCTATGCACCGCCTTACTTTGCAAGTGAGAGGACCAAGAAGACATTGCGTGTGCTGGCGCAAGGCCGTGCTGCGCGACTTGCGTTGATTAATTACATTGCGCTTAAAACGAGCAATCCCGAACGGTATAGCCCTAGACTGACTTGCGTTGAGATGGATGGTTGTGCTTGGGAGGTGAATTGTGGTGTTCCAGACGTTCCTCAAGATGTGAATAGGAGGGCTAGACCCCATAGTAGAGGGGGCTCTCTGAGGCGGACGAGGAAAAAATCAATGTGATGCCATGCATAAGGGTGCTGAGCCCTTGGGCGCGTGGACCCGAGCAACTGTAAAAATATCCAGGCTGGAGCTACGACTGCGCGCTTTAACCGTGCACGTAAACGCTATGAACGAGAGGGCATTCTTGTTGAAGAAGCAGCTCTTCAAAAAGTTGGAGAAGAGCTGAAATTGAAGAGAAAAGAAGCTTGACGAGAGAGGGGATGGCCATTCGGAAAGTTTGATTTTGGAGAAGATTTGTAGTAAAGTATAAATATAAAATCGGTAAAGTGTACCATGGAGGCAGCATAAAAATTGAGGGTACCTTATTTGCGATTGTCATTCCCACGAACGAGCATGGTTGAGAAAGACCACTGGGGGGCTCACGTTTTTGGCCAAGATGATGACTATCAAGCTCTTTTTGAACGCCATAGGAGTTGAACGGATACATGCACCCCATTCAACATAACAATAAAAAAGGAGAACCATTGTGAACAAAAAATTTTTTTTTATAGTAACGGAAATTTTTATTTTAGTTGGCTGGTGGACCGGGAAAGGAATCGGGAAAACGCCACTGCATACCATGTGTGGGGGGGGGGGAGAGTGGGGAGCGAACCCAACACACGAGCGTGCACAAACGGGGAAGTACACAAACACCCACCCGGCAAGTCACTTCAGACGGCGTGGATAGCGCTATAATTCACATCGGAGCTGCTCAACGGTCAAGCGACGGCGAAGCAACAGATGATTCGGGTTCCAGAATATGGACTAGATGTGCTCAGTGCTGCTGTGGGGGAGCGTCGTTGTGCTGTTGCTGTGTGTGGTGCGTGTGCCCGTTTGTGGAGCCTTGGATAACAATGTACGCTGCACTTCTAGTACGCTGTGCGTGGGGAACACTATGGGGAGGTCCTGCAACCTGCACGTTTGATTAAGGGTAAAATGGTTGCTGGAGAGAAATAACGACGGGCCTAACGTAGAGCCTCGGTGAGACGGCGCACTTGCATTTCTTCCCTGGGATAGGAAAGAACGTTCCAAGAGCATAACGCTCTGAATTTTAACTTTTATACCCTTCGCCTTGTCTGTTTCGGGGGCGTTTCCCTTCGGGATTCGCCCTCGGTCACGTATAAGAATATGCTCCTCGGTGGGCGCCTACCCTCTTCCCCGCCTTCGTGGGGACAAGCCTATAGACTCATAGAGAAAAAAGTCTTGGACAAGCGGTTGTTCAAGCTATAGAATTTTATCATGCAATTGCCCTATAAATATAAACCGGTTCGATTCTTTTTATTCGCTTTTCTAGGCGCATGGATTCCTGGGGCTATGGCAGCCTATTTCAGCTATCAAAAGGGAGGGGAAGCCTTTCAACCGCTCTTTATAATTCTTGGTATGTTCGCTCCTTTTATCACCGCTTTGGTGATGATTTATGGGTCGAAAAATAGGGATCTCATTCAAGATTTCTGGGACAGATTGCGCCTTTACAGAATCAAGGTTAGCTTTCTTCCCGTGATCCTATTGCTCATGCCCTGTGTTCTTTTTTTGGCAACGGCCCTTTCCGTGTTATTTGGGAAATCTATAGATCAATTTGCTCTTACCAGTACATATAGGGTTATGGCTGGCCAGAATATGCTGAGCCTGCTCATCATATCCTTAGCCTCTTTGATAGAAGAATTAGGCTGGAGAGGGTATGGTGTGGATAGTCTGAGGAGTCAATTTAATTTATTTAAAACGACCCTGCTGTTTGCTGGCCTGTGGGCCCTATGGCATGTGCCCCTGTTTTTCATTAAGGGCTATTATCAAAATGAGTTGTGGAACACAAACATTATCTACGTTATCAATTTCTTCGTGAGTGTTCTCCCCGTCACAATCCTCATGAATTGGGTGTATTACAAGAATAGACGCAGTATTATCGCGGCCTTTCTTTTGCATCTTATGTTTAATCTTTTCTCGGTCCTGTTTCAAACGGAGCCATTCACAAAATGCATCATAACCATTCTCTTGCTCATTGTGTCAGTCATTGTGATTGCAAGAGACAAGGAATTCTTCTTTAACAACAATAAAAATTGGAGGACGTAGGAATTCTTCACCAATTTTTAAGAGATTGTTTGGTACCCTCAAGACGATAGAAAAAGAGGGACCGATGAAAAAATGCTTAATGGTGCTTTTAGCGCTGGCCATCACGACCACAATGAGTTCTGGGGTGAAGGCTAGATCGGGATCTGCTCAACAGTGCAGAAGCACTCTTGATACGGTTCTTAGGCAGCTAAATATTAAAAAGCCCTTTTGGACCTTATCTGGCCAAGAAATACTTGAGTTTAAAAAACAAGCTCAAGAAAAAGGATTATGGGCCCAATTTGCACAGGTGTGCAATGCGTGGACAACGAAACAGTGTAAGGGATGTCAATGTGGGCGTGATTTCAGGAATACAGCGTGCAGTCCAAATTGTGGGTGTTGTTGGGGGAACCAACGGTGTCCTTCTTAACTCTGCAAGAGAGAGCAGAGTTAAAATCAGTCAAAATCTTCAGTAGGAGAAGTAACCCGTGGAAATTCTTGAGCTCGCCAAGTCATATAATAAATTCCAAAATGACGTAGGCCAGTTTTTAGATAAAAATATTGATGATGTGATCACGATTCTTTTTACTGAATCTTTTAAAAAAACAGCGAATGGGACGCCTTTGGTGACAGGGCGGAGTGCTCTGAAAGACCAGCTTTTTGCCGTCCGTGAACATGCAGGAAAATGGACAATTGAGGTAAAAGAGCTCATGGGGTTCCAAGATGAGAAGCGATGTTTGATCCGATATCATCTTAACTCTACCAATTTAGGAACCTTTGATGTGATGGCCACCCTCCGGATGAATCCAGGGGGTCTGATTGAAGAGGTTGATGAAGTCTATTATCAAATCCCATGATCACCGCCTTCAATCACATCACTCTTGCAGTAAAAGATATTGAAAAATATTTTGCTTACTCCTCAGATGGCCCTAAGTTCGCTGAAAGAAATAGAACAGCGCTTGGGGGGAGGCGGGTCATAAAACGTGAGATACTGTATTGACACTCTCTTTCCTCATCTCTTATTATGCCTGTGATCATTAGGGGTGCCGTTTTGGCTGAGAGGATTCATTCCAACCCTTTGAACCTGATCTAGGTCGCACTAGCGGAGGGAAATGTGAGTTTAAATTATATAGATCTTATTGGTATAATTGCGTCTGTTACGTCTGTCGTAGGTTTCTTACCTCAAATTTATAAAAATCAACAAACCCGATCGGTGTCTGATCTGTCGGCGTTGATGCTCCTTAACTTTTTCATCTGTTCTTTGGCGTGGGTGATTTATGGCGGTTTAACGGGATCTACCTATGTCCTCGTGACCAATGTGGCTTGTTTATGTGCAAGCGGCTTTCTCATGGGTCAAAAAATATATTTCCAAAGATAAAGAGAAACAAATGGAAACCTATCAAAAACTAATGCTTGTGACTCACAGGCAGAAAATGCCGCTCTCAGATTATTTGAAGTTCATCAAAGCGTGTGCGCAGTCGGGCGTTACGGCCGTACAGTTGCGCGAGAAAGAGGCGCCTTTGTCCTTTCTGCTGGAATTTGGTGAGCGCCTTAAAGAGATCTTAGCTCCCTTGAATATCCCCCTGATTATTAACGATAATGTTGATCTGGCTCAGCAACTTGATGCGGAAGGAGTCCACGTGGGACAAAGCGATGGTGATCCTATATATGCAAGGGAGGCCTTAGGACCAGATAAGATTATTGGCCTTTCTATTGAGCATAGAGATAACCTTATGGCCGCAAATAAGCTTGAAGGTCGACTCTATGTTGCAGCCAGCAGTGTCTTTCCAACGCAAAATAAGCATAACCTTAAGACAATTTGGGGCATTGAAGGCCTGCAAAATCTTGTCCAGATTTCTAAGCACCCTGTTGTAGCAATTGGAGGCGTGAATGATACAAACGTCCAGGACATCTTGAAGACAGGGGCGGCTGGTATTGCCGTCATAGGCATTATTCATGACTCTCCTCATCCAGAGAAAATAACGCGAAAATTGCGAAACATAGTGGATCAACATCTTACCCAAGGAAGAAGCAATGATTGAAAAAATACAAGGTTGTTTGGAACGTATCAAAGAAACCAAACCTTTGATTCTGAATATCACCAATTACGTGACCATGGATTTTATGGCTAACAGCTTGCTGGCCTTAGGAGCCGCCCCCATTATGTCAGAAGACCTCGATGAGCTGGAAGAGTTGGGAGCCCTTGCAAGCAGCATTAATCTTAACATTGGAACGCTGAATGCCCAATTTTTGGAAAGAGCCAGTAGACTTGTTAAGATTCAAAATAAACCCATAATCCTTGATCCCGTGGGAGCAGGTGCAACAAAAAGCCGTACAAAGGCAGCGCTAGAATTTCTACCTCACGCCCGTATTATACGAGGGAATGCCAGTGAAATTATGGCCTTACATACAAATCATAATAAGACCTTAGGTGTCGAATCAACCCATGGATCTGAGGAGGCCATTGAAGCTGCCAAGGCCTTAAGCAGTAAGCACAAACTGGTTGTTGCCATTAGTGGTGCGACGGATATTGTTGTCGACAACAGCCGTACGCAGTCCCTTTCTTTTGGATCTTCCCTCATGCCGTGTGTCGTTGGAATGGGCTGTACATTAACTGCGGTCATTGCGGCTTTTCATGCCGTTGAAAATGATTCATTTCAAGCGGCCCTTTTGGGGACGGCTTATTTTGGGCTATGTGGAGAACAAGCAGCCCAGAAAACCAAGACTCCCGGGTCATTCAAGACGGCCTTTATCGATAGCCTTTATGATCCTGATTTTGGGATGATGAGCAGAAAGTTATGCTAAAGGAAGCGGATATTATTAAAAAATTACAACAGGCGATGAATAAGGGACCGTGGGGCGTGCACGGTATTGGAGATGATGCGGCTGTTTTCCCTCTTAGCGATACGGCAAGCTATGTGATAAGCAAAGATCTCCTGGTAGAAGATACACACTTCCGTTTGCGTTATTTTGATCCCGCAAGCCTCAGCCACAAAGCATTACATGTTAATTTAAGTGATCTTGCAGCGATGGGTGCCACCCCTCATTTTGTCCTTCTGGGCCTTTCTATTCCTCAATATTTAAGCCAAGAGTGGATAGATGTGTTTTTGAGAGAATTTGTGAGCGAGTGCCAAAAACTGGGGATCTATTTAATCGGCGGAGATACAACTGCATCGCAACAAGGCTTATTCATCAGTGTCACTGTTATCGGCCAAGCACAAAATTCCCATCTCAAATTTCGGGATGAGGCTAAAGCTGGTGACCTCTTGTGTATCGCAGGTCACCTGGGTGAAGCAGGTGCGGGATTGGCAGCCTTAGAAAAAGGGATAGCTGGCTTTGAAAGCCTTAAAGCACGAGCCTTACGCCCAGAGGCTCTCATTCAGGAAGGTACCTGGCTGGGGACAAGGCCAGAAGTGACGGCCATGATGGATATTTCTGATGGGTTGTATATTGATCTGAGTCGCCTGTGTCAGGCGTCTTCTGTAGGAGCCACTATCGAGCTAAACACTCTCCAACCGTCAAAAGCATTACAAGAAGGGTGTCAAAAGATGAACCTTGACCCCTTAGAATGCATGCTGACAGGGGGTGAGGATTACGCCTTGCTGATGACGATTAGCGCAGAAGATTTTCCAACCGTTACTAAAGAATTTAAGGAAACATTTGGATACCCCCTTCTAAGTATGGGAAACATCTCTCAAGATAACGGGATCAAGCTTACGCAGGATGGCAATCCAACATCTTTTTCTTATAGACCTTTTTCACACTTCAAGGAATTCGGATGAAACATAAAGTTCTCTCCATCGCTGGATTTGATGGCTCAGGAGGTGCCGGGATTCAGGCCGATCTCAAAACCTTTTCAGCCTTTGGTTGCTATGGCATGACGGTCTTAACCGCCCTTCCCGTACAGAATACGACGGGCGTTAAGGGATGTTACGAGATCCCTCTACAAGCCATCACTGAACAGCTACACGCTATTTTCGATGATATTATTCCTCAGGCTATAAAAATTGGCATGCTGTTTAAGGCTGAGATTGTTGAGGTAGTTGCGGATTTCTTATCTCAGAATGCACAGGGCATACCTATTGTGCTCGATCCCGTGATGGTTGCCAAAAGTGGGGACCGATTGCTCTTGCCTCAAGCGATAGAAGCTCTCAAATCCAAGCTTATTCCTCTTGCAACCCTTATAACACCCAACCTCCCAGAAGCCACAGCTTTAACAGGTATAGGGGCAACAACTCAACCTGAAATGGAACAGGTTGCAGAAAAGCTCCTCGAATTAGGTCCAAAAGCGGTATTGCTCAAAGGGGGACATTTGCAGGGTGAGACCGCTTGTGATGTGTACTGGCACTCGAATGGGAGGAAAGAATGGCTTCTAACTCCAAAGATTCAGACGGTTAATACCCATGGAACCGGGTGTACCTTATCTGCAGCCATTGCCTCTGGTTTAAGTTTGGAATTAGAGCTTTTTGAAAGCTGCAAACTTGCCAAACACTACCTAACCCAGGCCTTGAGAGCAGCCCGTGATCAGAAGATCGGCCAAGGGGCGGGGCCTGTGCACCATTTTTATCACCTCTGGCCAACAATGGAGAAAATATAATATGTTGCTATCACAAATTGCATGGAATAAGGCCGGTCCTATTTACCAAGCCATTATCCACCATCCTTTTAACCAAGAATTAAGGGAAGGCTGCTTATCAACGGAGATATTTGGCTATTACATTGAGCAAGATTCCCTGTACCTAAAAGACTTTGCCCGTGCCTTAGCATTGCTTGCAGCCCGCTCCCAAAGCCTTCCTCATATCACGACATTTCTAAATTTTTCTCAAGGCGCCTTAATGGCCGAACAAGAGATGGTCCACCAATTTTTCAAAAAAG
Organism: uncultured Alphaproteobacteria bacterium; assembly: GCA_964605015.1. Taxonomy (GTDB): domain Bacteria; phylum Pseudomonadota; class Alphaproteobacteria; order UBA9655; family UBA9655; genus UBA9655. Next base: position 8,393 of record CAZSAH010000004.1, read on the forward strand.
AGCTGGGTTTTAAAGAAACGGGCAAACTCACGCCCACAACTTTAGCGTATACAAGTTTCTTGCTCCAAAAATGTGCGCTTGATCCTGTGGAAGTTGGCGTCGCTGCTGTTTTGCCCTGTTTTTGGGTGTATAGAGAGGTCGGCCGTTATATTGTCCAACATGCAAACGACAATAATCCTTTTAAGCGCTGGATTACGACCTATTCGGGTGAAGAATTTTCCCGCAGTGTTGATGAAGCCATTTACCTTTTTGACACCCTTGCAGCCAACGCAACAGAAACCACAAGACAACGGATGTGCGAAGCTTTCTATAAAAGCAGCGTGTTAGAATGGCATTTTTGGCAAGATACATATGAAATGCGTTCTTTTGATGACATAACGCTTGAAACAAATCAGATAAAATTAGCTGTATAACAGCTTTCAAAAAGAGGGGTATTTAGATGACCTGTTCAACTTTGCGCGCTTGTAAGGGTCATGTGAAATGAGACTCAAGCGGCCTGAAGAATATGATTGTTAATATAAGCCATGGGAGTGAGATTTTTCAATGCCCGATCATTTTTGAAAGAAATTTTGCGTCTAACCCTAAGCCGCCAGGGAGGACTGGCCAGAAAGGAGCGGGGAAAGACGAACGACGTCGTTCGTTTTCTCTTTCGTCTCTGACAAGGGAAGGATCCCGTGAAAGAGCCTATCGAGGGACTCTTGAGGAGCCACCTCAATGACATAGGGCCAGAAGCCCTTGTTTTTTGTCCTGAGATGCTCAGATGGATTTAAGGTGAGGCATAAAAATCCAGCTTTTTGGTGATGCCCAAACTCTAGGAAGGCCTCAAAGAGGTTCTTGTAAAATTTCTGAGAAGCACTGTGTTCCTGTGCACTCATGAGCAGTTTGTTGTTATCCGTAAAATATGACACCGTTCCGACCCACACATCTTCTTTGTGAGGGGCAAGGCTGGAGACGATCTGCGCAAGATGAGGGTGAAGATCTCTCACTCCTTTTTGGTAAAGAACAGCCCCGCCATACATCTGAGCTTCATGGTTTTCACCGATGATAAAGGTTGCCATGGCTTGTTCTTCCGGGGTGAGGGGAATCTCTTGATAGAGCCGCATGGTTCCCAGTAACACCTCAACGCGTGATCGGTAATAATATTGGCTCTTTGGGTCTATCGTCTTAAGCATATATAACCCTCCATTTTAAAGTGGCGCCTGTAACTGTTTGGAGGCGATTACAGGCGCCTTTAAAAAACAACAACGTACCACCAAGGCTAACAACACAATACCACCAAGACACCTCACAAAAAAATAATATGTTCTCTTTTTGGAAAAAGCAATATATTTTTCATAAAAATTTATCCAATCTCACTTCCATTAATCTGGACATTTCTTGCTTATAAACATATTGTCAGTCGGCAAGCTACGCGGTAGCTAAAGACCCTAAGTCAATCTCAGCTAACTTATGTAAAGGACACGTTTGAGCAGTTGTGACGAATGATACGATAGATAAAGATTGTGGAAAGCGAATAAGAATAGCTATCTCTTTGTGCGGGATGAAGCTGCCTGCCTTTGGAAAAAAGTATAAAATTTCTCTTTCACATTTGTATGCTATTGAAAAAGGTCAGAGACCCTTAAATGTGAAAATAGCTGAACGAATTTCTAACGGCGTACAACAAGAAGGATATTTTTGTACTGTAAATTGGCTTCTTAATGGAGAAGGCAACTCTCCTTTAAAAGAAGAAATTCAGCAGGAGGCCTTTAATAAGGGAACTCCTATGTTATCCTCCTTATCTCCGGAAATAAAAGTGATGAAAGAAACAGCGTTCTTTCTAAGCTTATATGATAATAGTATTGCTAGCTGCATATTGGATGATGGCATGTTTCCTCTCTATTCTGTTGGAGATTACGTTGGAGGAATTATGTCAAGGGATCTGGTGACTACCATTGGTAAGGACTGCATTGTCACAACAGATGAGGACGAACAACTTATCCGCAGGCTTTTTAAAGGAAGCAAAAAAGGGCTTTATACACTTGCTTGTTTAAATCCTCTTACAAAAGCTGTTCCCCCAATAATATTTGATAACGCTATAAAAACAGCCGCTCCTATTATTTGGCACCGCCGAAGACATTATTAGGATAATACATCATGTGTGTTCTTCTGAATTTTAAAAAACATTCATTAAATATATTGAAGTTTTCGTCAAAAATATTAATGGCGGAATACTTGCTAGAATCAACGCCTAAAACAAATGTCTCATGGAATTTTTTACACTTTATAGATACTAAAAGTCCGCTCTTGGCACAAAACACGCGCTTTCTTTCTTCCAATACCGGTTTTGCTTCTTTTGTTAATGGCAGATATTCCCAGGGTACAATTTTGTAATTGGTGTTTAATGCGCATTTTCTTAATGGATCTCTGCTAACCAAGTCGTCCTTATCATACCTATCAGCCCACTCTTTAGATGAGAAAAAAGCTGTGGGCTTGAAGTCTCTTATGATCAGGCCATGCCCCACATGCGTAACTCCAAACTGACGCAAAACATCCGTGAGAGATAAAAGGGCTTCTTCTATATCTGAAGGAAGCGATGTGATGATCTTGTCTGCCATGTTTCTCTCCCTACACTATTTTGCCGATCCAAGTTTTATTCCACTTCATTTAAGGTGCTATAAGCCTAAAATGCTCCTGTCCTTACCTTCTAACTTATTCAACGATATCCTTTTGATATAATAATTGCAATTCATTGATTGCAAGATGGAAATTTTATGCTAGAAAGAGACGATGGCTAAGAACTTTAATAAAAATATACCCATTGTTCTGATAGGGAATCTCCTTGAGTTCTATGACTTAGGGCTGTTTGGTTTTTTATCCATTATAATCGCTCCCCTATACTTCCCCTGCAATGATAAAATTTCTTCTTTGCTCGCAAGCGCAGGTGTTTTTGCAATTGGTTTTTTTATGCGGCCTATTGGGGCAATGGTATTTGGATATGTTGGTGATACTTTTGGAAGAAAAATCTGTTTAAGCAACACAATTTTATTGATGGCTCTGCCAACAGCAATGATCAGTGTGTTGCCCACCTATGGTCAAATAGGGCTCTTAGCCCCAATTTCGCTTACACTATGCCGATTTTTCCAGGGTTTTTGTGTTGGGGGAGAATATAACAGCTCCGCTATTTATCTGTTGGAAAACGTAAATCATAACAAAAGAGGATTTTTTAGTAGCCTTGTTATTGCCTTTTCAATTTTAGGTTTCTTTATCGCCTCAATTGCCGCCTCAATTGTTACGGCCTTCCCTGAATACTCTAGTTGGTCTTGGAGGTTGGCCTTTCTTTTTGGCTCTACAATAGGGGTTGTGGGATTCTATCTCCGCAAGAATTATGTAAAAGAAGGTCTCGTCCAATTTTCACAAACTCGCGAAAATACCTATAAAGGGGTTTCCGAGAATTGGAAAAATATCATTGTGACCATCTCTATAGGATGTCTCGCTGGGACTCTTTCCCTCTCTTTAGTGGGATACATAACGTCTTATTTAACATTTGTTATAGGCCTGCCTCTTCAACAAGCGGCCCTGATTAACAATGTTGGCTTGGGAATTTATATTTTCCTCCTTCCTGTATTTGGGTTTCTTTCAGATCTATGGGGACATCGACGCATCATGCTCTGTGGGGCCCTCCTGGCTATTTTGCTATCCTACCCATTTTTTTACTTATTATCTTCTGGGTATCTATTCTCAGGACAGGCCGGATTGGCTATCCTTGCAGCCATGTTTTTAGCTCCTATGCATGCGTACATGCTCAGCCTTTTTCCAGAATCCTTTCGGTGTCGAGGGATATCTTCCTCTTTTTCCATTGGAGTCGGCATATTTGGGGGAAGCGCCCCTTTTATATCAACTCTTTTAGTTCAATCAATGGGTGTGCAAGAAGCCCCGGCCTTCTACTATATTTTGAGCGGTATATTCGGACTTGTTGCCCTTGCCTTATCTCGTCCAGTTTCTACTCATGAAAAAGCGCCCATTAATAAAAATGTAGACCAGTTTCCATTTTTTAAGCAGCCCTTAAAGGCTTCATAGCCACCAGACCTACACTTTCTCTACCATCTAGTTGTATCTCAGAGGGAAAATCGTTCCTATTAATGAAGTCACATCTCTCTACAAAAAATCCAGCTTTTTCAGCCACTCTTTTCATAATGCTTGTGTCAAAAAAATTCAAAAATTCGGGAATATTATTGTAACGAATGAATTTAAAGGGTGATGTATCTTCAATTAAGCCAGGCCAAAGGTCTCCTTGTTTTTTCTTTTTTTCGTATGTTGGTATGAAAGAAGAATAACACCCAAGGTAGGGGCTTTCAACAATGATAAATATTTTGCCTCCCTCTTTTAACCAATTAAAAAACTTGCCCATGCACGTATCTACTTCTTCACCAGTTAAAAAATGAAGCATTCTGGAAGAATAAATGACATCATACGTATTGGCAGGAAAGTCCAGGTCATGAGGAAGTTTGCCGGGGGCTAGAGTAAGAGCGGATAAAAATTCCTCTGGAGCATGCTGATATAAGAGATCAAGGTGTTTTTGTTCGCTGTCATTCGCTGTAACCCTAGCTCCTTTAACTAAAGCAAGATGCGTTGCTGCCCCATAGGCAGCTCCCCCTTCAAAAACGCATACCCCAGGATTAGCCTCACAATGCTCTAAAAAATTTTCAGTAAAAGGGTCTATGGTCAGTGACATATAACCCATATTATTCATGGTAGACATCCAAGTCTCTTTGTTTTTTTGTGGCATATTTTTTTCTTTAGACGATTACAACGCGGTTGTAATCTAAGTTATTTGGGGAACAGGTTGCAATTAAAATCAGGAGTTCTGAAGAGTTATTTTCTAGTTTATGAATAACGTTCGGATAAATTGTGAAAAAATCCCCACATTCCACTTCAACCGGTGTGTCCCATATTACGGTATTATTTTTATCTCTAAGTCCAGTTTTTATGAGGCCCTTTCCAGAGAAAATTTGATAAATTTCAATTCCTTCCGGATGGTAATGAGCAGCTATGTGGGCTCCAGGCTTGATTTCGGCAGCATATGAGGTAAATTGATCATTGCCAGCTAAATAAGCAAGGCTAATCCCCACTTCTGCATCCGGAGCAGCGTTGATCATTTGATGAGGCATTTTAGAAATTTTTAGCATGATTAACCTTGCTCATATATGTTGGTTTTACAGATGCCACTAAGGAGGGTTCTATCTTTAGCTCCTTTAATGGCATGTTTTAGCAAAAAAAGACTTCATGGTCTCTTCATGAAGGGGAAGGGATAAAACCTTTAAACAAAAATTATTTTTTGTTTGTTCAATTTCAAAGTCAATGATGTAACGATGAACATTGGAATATTCTGAGCGCTTCTTATCAACGAGCAAGAGGAAAAGATCAACAAAGTCTTCTTCCTCGTCAGATCCCGGTTTAATCGAAAAAGAGTGGAGCATATCATCAATATAATGGTTGATATCTCCCAGCCCCTGCTCAATGAGTATGGCAACGTTCCATGCAGCTATGGAAAACACAATGCCCCGCTCGTATTCTTCGTCGCTCTCAGCTATATCAAAGAGATCTCTCGCAAATTCAATAATAATACCAGAGAGCTTAGGCTCTCTTTCGTCAGGGGTTCCAAAAATGTATTCATCATTATCCAGGTTTTTGGCTTTCTCAGTCATAGCGCCATCAAGAGTCCAACCGTTAACAATCACAGCAGAATACTTATGCAAAAAGCCTATCTCAACACTGGGTAGAATACAAGGAACTCTTTTACCAAAAATAATCATGGTGTAATAAGTTCATAAGGAAAAGTGAGAACTCATACAGTCTCGTTGTCCATGAGATGCTGAAACAAGTTCAGCATGACAAGGAATGGGGATGACAAGAGTAGAGAAAGACTTAGCTTCTTCCCCAAGAATGCTCCGTGCTTTTTCAAGGTCATCGAGAGTGTCGACGCCAATGGGAGCGCTTGTTGTGACGACTTTCACATCAATGCGCATGCCATTCTCTAAGGCACGCAGTTGTTCTAGCTTTTTACTCTTTTCTAAGGGACTTACGGGCAAACTTACAAATTTATTGAGACTTTCCCGACGATAGGCATAAAGACCGATATGGTGGTAATGGAGGCCGTCTTCTGATGGAAAGGGGACGCGGTTGAAATCAAAAGCTTGGCCAATGGAAGCTCCTGCCTGAAGGGAAAGAGAAATTTTCACGATATTGGGATTGGCCAGCTCATGGCGATCGTCAATAAGGGTCGCAAGGGTCGCAATATCAACAGCAGGGTTTTCAAAAGGCTCCAACGCTTGGCGAACCAAGGTGGGCTCTAAGGTGGGTAAATCCCCCTGAACATTGATCACAGGATCATAGTTTCCCTCAGGGTCATACACGTCAAGGGCGGCTTTTACGCGATCCGTCCCTGAGGGAAGAGCCGGATCGGTGAGAATCCCTGTCCCACCATAGGCGGTGACGATATCTAGAATTTTCTGATCTGCGCACGCCACAAGAACAGGCCCAACGTTGGCCTCTCGCGCCCTTTCCCAAACGTGAATAATCATGGGTTTGCCACAAATATCTTCAAGAGGCTTGTTGGGCAGGCGTGTTGCGGCAAGACGTGCTGGAATGATGACAATGGGGTTAAAGGCCGTGCTTATACCGCTCTCAAGCGCTTGCTCTCTCACTTCTGCGGCGGGACTCAAATCCATGTCTGTAAAGCTCTCTTTTGCTAGCCTTACAGGAGTCTTATTAGCCTTTTCCGGATCCATAGCCAAAACGGATGTTGCGCCTAAAGAAAAACATAAAACAGTTAAAATTAACAATATTTTAGCTGTACTGTTCATTTTAATAATCCTTAATAAAAAATAAATATATATTATAGAATAGATTTGAGAACATCACTCCAAATTGTCAAGTGCTTTTTTATTTTCGTCGTCTGTTTCAGAAGATGATTCTTGCCTCAATTTACCTCAAGGAAGAGAATCTTATAGTGAACTTCTTGAGATACTTTCTCGATTTTATTATTAGACAAAAAGTAAAGGGATGCATCAATTCGCATTGAAAATTTCCACTTCTACCTTTCCTTATCGGCAAAAGATTCGTTATTTTTATAAACTATCACCCTTCACACATATTTTTTAACGATAAACGATAAAAAATGATTGACTTAAGGTTTTTCGTTGAGTATGTTGCCTTCCATATCACCCTAACCAATGAGGAACCTTATGGATCGCATTCAAAAAGTCAGTTCTTATCTTTTAATCGTTTTTAATCTTCTGCTGATTGCCTTGCCGCTTTTTATATTAACTTTATGGCTACTTATCGATTATGGTCCTATTAAGGAAGCCATTGAACATGGTGTTTTTTTTGAGCCGGTGCATGCACCTAGAGGTGTAGTCAACCTTGCAATGCTTCCTTGGGATCCTCTCACAAAATTCATTGGTTTGATGGGGAGCTTGTTAGGGGCATTGCCAATTCTCTTAGGTCTTATTATTTTAAAATCCATCTTTCGAAATTACCGAAAGGGTGAAATTTTTAACATTACGAATGCACGTCAGTATAAATATTTAGGTTACCTTTTTTTCTTGGATGGACTCATTACCACACCTCTTAGCAGCATGTTAAAAGTGCTCGCCGTGACCCTAACCTACCCTACGGGTCCTCGGTCAATCGTCATTGGTTTTGGCACCCCTACCTTTGAATCAATCTTTTGCGGCGTTTTGGTGATTGTGATTTCTTGGGTCATGGTGGAAGGGTACAAGCTTCAAGAAGACCAAAAGTTCACCGTTTGATTGGAGGCTTAACATGAGAATTATTGTTAATCTTGACGTAATGTTGGCCAAGCGAAAGATGAAGCTCCAGGATCTAGCGGAAGCTGTTGGCATCACGGTTCAAAACCTATCGATCCTCAAAACGGGGCGCGCAAAGGCGGTTCGCTTTTCCACATTGGAGCGCATTTGTGACGCCCTCAATTGCCAACCGGGCGATATTTTAGAATTTAAGAGCGAGGAGTAAGGGGTGAAATTATTTCAATACATTTTTGCTATTTAACAATCATTAAAATTTATTTTCGCAAATTCGAAAGGATAAGCTCAATTTGCTGATCAATACCTAACGTTCCCTCAACACAAAAACCAGCGCTTTCTTTGATTTACTTGACAATCTTCATAATTGTTCCATTTTATATTTATAGTTTACTCCACAGCTTGAAGAAAAGCAAATTTTTTGTGTACAATGATTGGCCATTTGCGTCAAAGATTTTCAAACGACATTTTACTCTTTTTTATCTGACAGTCATCCTAACACACAACCTTCTTCTCAGAAATGGCTTTGCGAAATTTCTTTCCTAAGTAAACAGCTGTCGCGAGCCACAACGCAAGGAGAGGAAATCCAATGACGCCACTGAGGGTGAGGTAATGGGCTTTGCCTGCGAGTTCGCCAAAAACGTTTTGTAAGGGTTTGAGCAACATATTAAACACCGAGCCTGCTTCTTTTGAGGACCGAGTCTTACGTTTAATACAAAAATGGAATCAAACACACGAAATTCCTCTTGAGATAAAAGCCCGCATTCCCAGCTGGTCTTTGATTGCTGATATTTGTTCTTGCTCAACAGATGTTGGCTTCCTTCCCGATTTTTTAGCCAAAAGGGTTGACTTACATCCCGTGTCTTGGCAGCCTACGCCTTCGCGCTATCGACTCTTAGCTTTATATCGTGCCAAAGGGGGACTTTCAAATTCGCCTTAATCAATTTGTTAAGCAGTGTAGTGAAATATTTTGTGTAACGACAACTAAAAATTCCTTTTTTTGAGATTTGGGCTGGAATGGAAACCATAAAGATAAGGATGAGTCAGAAAAGTGCATACAATTGATCAAGTTTTAGAGGAACTAAAAAAGCGTGAACCCATCTTTCATAGGGAGGAATTTGGCAGAAGTAGAGCTGACTTTGAAAAATTGATGCATAAAGATTTCTGGGAAGTTGGCGCATCTGGCAATATTTACAATAAAGATTTTATTTTGGACTTTAAGAGGACAAATCAAATGAGTGATACAAAAATCCGCTGCTTTGGGGGAGGACCCGGCAAGGAATTTTATGCAACCTATCATGATCATGAATGGGGCATTCCCTCACATGATGACCGACACTTATTTGAGCTCCTCATTTTGGAAGGGGCGCAAGCTGGCCTTAGTTGGGAGACCGTTCTTAAAAAGCGTGAAGGGTACAACAAGGCCTTCCATCGCTTTGATCCAACCAAAGTCGCCATGATGAGCGATGACGAACTAGAGGCATTGCGGCACAACCCAGAGATTATCCGAAATCGATTGAAAATCTATGCGGCTCGGCAGAATGCGCGCGCTTTTCTCCGTATTCAGCAAGAATTTGGCTCATTTGATAAGTATCTCTGGGGGTTTGTAGAGGGAAATCCCCTCATCAATCAGTGGGCCCAGTTTAAGGATGTTCCCGCGACGACGCCAACGAGTGACGCCTTATCCAAAGATTTAAAAAAACGAGGGATGACCTTTGTTGGCTCAACCATCATGTATGCCTATATGCAAGCTGTGGGGATGGTGAACGATCATCTGACAACGTGCTGGGTACGATCCGCAGGAGGGCCTGCACAGTTGAAGAAAAGGAGAGTTGTTTGAATAAAAACGTAAGGTGTTTTTAAGACCCCCTATTTATTGCTCCTCACAAAATCAAAAAGGGGGACAAAATTGTGCTGGTCTGCCTCCCTGAGAGCGTGGATGTAAGCCTTTCGAGCTTCTGTTGAGGTGGTAAGATTATCCTGACCCCAGGTAAATTTGGGCTTCTGATGATTGACCAAAAGGATGTCCGTATAGATCATAACTGCCCCCCATAGTCAAGAACACTAAGCAGCCATAGTTGAGGAGAGATTGTCCATATTCATTTTTTCCTTTAGCTGCTTAAATTGGGTTATTGTTGGCCCTGTGGAGCTTGTGGGAAACTCGTTAGAGTTTTCCACAGATCCATCAGGGCGGCCGGCCTTGATTTTTTCACAATTTTTCTTCCTTCCATAACCTGTTGAGGCCTCATATATCCCAGCCCCTGATGGCGCCTTTGCGTATTATACCAATGGATGCATTTCCCAATTTCTAGGCGAGCCTGAGGAACACTTTCATAGCTTTTCAAGTAAACTTCTTCATACTTTAACGCTCTCCAAAATCGCTCTATGAAAATGTTATCAAGCCATCTGCCCTTACCATCCATACTGATCTTGATGTCTTCTGCCAGGAGCTTGTGAATCCAGGCTTTGCTTGTAAACTGACACCCTTGATCAGAATTGATAATCCTTGGTTTATAGCCTGTTTTAAGGGCCATCTCTCCTTGCACCTGGGGTTGTGTTGTTTTTTTTCTTCAAAGCCGCGATTTTGTGCGCAGCACTTCACAGCGGCAGTTCTTTTATGTTATTCACAAAAGCAAATACCACTTTTTTCTAAAATTTTAAGGAGCCTTAAAGATGACTGCAAGAAAATTTTGTGCGTCTGTCTTTTTAGCCATAGCACTTGTCTTTGCGAGTACCAATGGCAACACAGCATCTACCTGGATTATTAATCCGACAAAATTACCCTCTTGCGAAAAAGCTAACCAAGATGAGTTTGCAGAAACTTTATCAAAGGCAGACGTTAAAGTCATTTATGATGCCTCCTTGAAACAAGGCGACCTAAAGTTACCCCCCAAACCTCTGCAATCTCTGACACCTCTCCTCAAGGGGAAATACGTAACGGCATACCTCATAACACCAAGTCTAGAAGAACTTCACATTGGCCTTGTTGTGAAAGATTTTCTGACGCTTAAGGGGGAAGCCTTGCGGGAGTTTAATGCGATGCTTAAAAGCACGGTGGCTTCTTTTCAGGAATTGGGATATGGGGACTATTTAGCCTTTTGTAACTTTGGCAAAACCTATCGTGCCGTCTCGGACAAGACCACTGTGGGACAATGTTGGGAAATGATTCCCTCGGGCAAGAATTTTGTGACAACAAAAAATGGTGGCTATGAATTTGCACCAAAAGTATCAAAAAACAATCACATGTTAACCGATCAATTGCCTGATTTTAAAAAAACAAATTCTGCAATGGTAGCCCAATTTGTCAAGCTACTGAAATCTCATTTTTACGATAAAACTCCCTATCCCTCCACTTTTTGTAAAGGGACTTTCCCCTGGAAAACACACATTACTGATGTGGAAGACTCTAAACGAGCCGTACTTGACTATGCTCTTGCGTTTCTACAAGAATCCGGGGCTGTACAAGTTATAGATTCTTCTGAAGAAAGTAAAAAACAGGCCCTTTTGTCACAAGGAGAAGGGAAGCTCAGTACGGTTATTGAGGGAACCCCCAAAACTTGTGCTTTTTGCCAGGAAAGTGTTTGGAAAAAACAAGGAATGGCAAAGGGTCTCAATGCGAGTGTCCTCTACAACCGTGCAGCCCTTAGAAAGAATGCTCATTTTATGGCAATCCCCCATCTTCACCAAGAAAATCTCCATTGTTTGAATGAAGTTACATTTAACGAAACGATCGAATGGGCGCAAAAAATAAGCCATGTTTTGGGAGATAAGAAAAACCTGGTTTGGTTTTGCCAAAATGGCCCTCGGTCTGGTCAAACCGTTCCTCATGTGCATCTGCATGTCTTGCTGCGCCCTGATCCGCTTAGGTATGCGACGCTCCTTCTTAAATACTTAACAAGGGATAAGTACAACTTTGCCGAGGAAGAGGAATGTCAGATCGTCAGAGAAAGATTCGCAAGAGGACTGGAAACGCTGCCGTAACTCCAGGGCCTTACGCCAAGCAATAAGGAGAGCTCGGCCATTGAGGAAATGAGCATTTCTTTGTTGATAGGTTGTTGTGACATTGTGCCTCCTTCATTGTGTTACGAATCTTCACCGGCTTTTCGACGCAAGCAATCATTCAGCTCCATGTGCAGCTCGAAGACCTTGTGGGTTGTTTGCCTGCACACGTCACATTCACAAACAACGCAGCACGCAAGTTTTTGTTGAAAAAGACCTGGAGTTCTATTGTAAACCAATGTTTATCAATCAAGACGCTTCATGCCCTTAGAAGAGCTTATCGCTGTCGTTTGCTGCAGTACAGCAAAACGTATCTAATTAGAGCAAAATTTTTCGCCTTTCTTTTGTAAAAAAGGGGAGTAGTCTTATCGATGTTCTTCCATCGGGGGAGGGCGCGGCGAACGGGTGTTTTCACCACCTGCCCACCGCTAACCACTACAACCGACAAGGAGGGCTATAATGGCTCATCTTGCACTTTCTACAAAGGTTGAAGTACTGACTTTTTAAACAGATCGGTCCATCCTTTTTCAAAGTCCTACTTTTGAATAGGATATTTTCCCTTCTTCCATTCTTCAAATCCTCCGGCCATCTCTTTGACAGGATATCCGCGAGACGCGAATTTCCTTGCCGCTTTTTGGGCAAGGTTACACAAAGCTTCATAGCAATAAACAATATTATATCCATCTTTCCTTAATTCTGGAAATTCAGTTTCGGCCCCATCGAAGCTTTCATGCTTTTCCCAAGGAATATTGATAGCTCCTGGGATGTGGCCTTCTGCAAAGGATTTTGCATCGCGTACATCTACGATAGTGACATTCTTTACTTTCCCATCAACAACAGCTTTAACGCCATGTGGGTTTGTTTTGAAGTTCAATTCTTCTTCAAAAAACTCAACGGCTTTTTGTGAATCTTGTAAGGGTTTTTGTAGGGGTTCTTGAACCTCGCTATGGCAGAAAGAGGGAAATCCAGCCGCAAGGGCTGCTGCTAACAGACAGGTGAATTTAGGTGTGTAGGTCATAGGAATTCCTTTCATTATAAAATAAATGTCTAGCAATGCTTAACGTTTTTGTTGCTTTTTTTCAAAAAATAGCATTGATTTAACATATAAATAGATTTTTTAGAAAAAGAAAGAGGATAATTTTTTACAAAATGTTTAAAATTAATTTACAAGATGGTGCTTTATGAACTTTGATATCCAGGATTTGATTCTTTTAGAAACCATTGAACGAACAGGATCCTTTTCAGCAGCTGCTGACGCTCTCTTTAGGACACGTTCTGCCATTGCGCAGCATGCGAAAAAGCTGGAAGAGCAAATGGGATTCCAGCTTTTCGATCGTTCTCAATATCGCCCTTCTTTAACTCCAGAAGGCCGGATTTTCCTGGAACGGGGGCGTCCTCTTCTGCGGGGGTTGGAGCGGTTAAAATCAGAGATCCACCGTGTAAAACAGGGATGGGAGTCAGAATTTTCCATTGCGATTGATGATGTGATTCCTCCTGAAAATGTTTTCTTCCTTGTGGAGGAATTTCAAAAAGTAGCCCCTTTTGTGACGCTTAGGCTGACCCGTGAGGTTTTAAATGGATGCTGGGACGCTCTTCGAGAAAATAGAGCCACCCTTGCCATTGGAACAACAGGAGAACCGCCAGTTGATCTTATGTGCGGGCAAAAACATTTAGGGATGATAGAGTTTGTTTTGGCTGTTGCAAAAACCCATCCGCTGGCGCAACTGCAGCGCCCTGTAAGGGTAGAAGACCTGCAGGTATTTCCAAACGTCATCATCTCTGATACTTCACAGGGAATCGCGAAAAGAACGGCAACGCTTAATACTCAATCTCAATTATTTGTTCCAACGATGGAAGCTAAAATCAAAGCCCAACTGATGGGGCTAGGGATTGGACACCTCCCCCGCTTTCGTATTCGTCATCTCCTTGACAAAGGAGAGATGGTTCAGTTGACACTTCACGAGCACGAAAAGAACAAATCACACTTTAAAATCGCTTGGCAAGCCAACTTCCCCACCCCTGCCTTGGAATGGTTCTTAAACACCCTTGAGTCAAAAACTGTCCGGAATCAAATTATTGGAGAACAGGCGTTCTGTCCTAACGTGGGTTAGTGGGTCTTTGCAAACCCTCCTCTGTTATCTACCACCTGTCTGATGTCTGTCTTTGATCCAAAAATTCTTCTATACGCCTTTTGGTGGAAGGAGTGATTTCAGGAGGAAGCGCATTAAAAGAAAACCACTTTTTTTCTTCTATTTCAAAAGAATAGCTTTCCTCTATCTTAAACTTTTGCACGATATAAAAAGCGATATAATCATCTCTTTTTTCAAAACTATTATGATAAATAGCAAACAGTTTTGGCTCTTCTGTGGGTGTTACGCCAACTTCTTCAAAAAGTTCTCTGACAATAGCTGTCTGGGTGGATTCATTTTTTTTCACCCCGCCTCCAATGGTGTACCAGCCATTTTTATACGTGTGTTTGATTAAAAGAACCTTGTCATCTTGAATAACAAGAGCTCTTGCCCCAATGGTTTTGACATTAAAAGTCATAAACACACGATTTCTTATAGTGCTTAATGTTTTGTACGCTAAATTTATAAGCTTTTTTTTCATCCCTCATCCCACTTATCTACCAAATCATGCATCCTGCTCAGATGCTAAGACCATTCTTGCGGCGCGCTCACCGGATTCAACCGCACCTTCCATAGTGCCTAAATCAGCTTCTATCGCCGTATGTTCTCCAGCAAAAAAGAGACGGTCATGAATAGGTTTGTAAGGAGCAGGAATCTTTTCTCCTCTATAATTTTCAAAGTGACTCCATTCAGGCATGATGTCTGCTGATCGATAAGTGTATGATCCTTTTGCATAAGGATCATTGACCCAAAAGTGCGCCACAGGACCGGCATAGGTTTCTAACTGAAGGGCATCATTTGCGATCTGTGGAGACCCTGGAGGGTAGGCTAAGGAAGGATTCGTTGCAGTGATTGCGGCCAAAGCGCGGGCATAGAGTTCTTTCAGGTTGCTTTTAAGTTTTCGCCCTGCTTCCCCAGAAAAATAAAGGTTGTAGACATGATCATCATGATTCGTGAAGGCCGCCATCTCATCTGTCAATATTGAGGTATAGGGCCGTTCGCTGTAATCTACGGGAAGAAGGATTTTTGTATTCTCCCCATAAGGAACTTTATGAATGAAGGCCTGTTCTTTTGGGGGGATTAATTGAGGATCGATCTCGATATCTTCATAAGCGGAGCACGGGATGGTCAGGATAACTTTGTCACACTCTTTTTGCTCGCCTCCTTCAAAAGTCAGCAGAATACGGTTGTTTTCGCTCAGTTTCATGGCTTTTAAGGGGCGTAACAAATGAATATGCTCTTCAAGCTTTTCCGCAAGCGCCATGGCGAGTCTTGAGTTTCCCCCTTTGATTGTCGCACGTTTGATCTTGTTTGTTTGATGAGCAGCCGCAAGACCGCCGCAAAGCATATAGCACAGACTTTCCCAGGCCTCTGTAGATAATTGAGAGGGATAAGCACCTTCATAACCAACAAACTTCACGACGAGGCTTCGATAAAGTATGTCTTTGTTGGGAAAAAGAGTGAGAAGAACGTCCTCCATAGTTTTTGAACGAGCCGCAAGATTTTTGATTTTTGACCTGAGGGCAGCGTTGTCTTTTAAAGGGAAAGCTTTTTGTTGGAGTTTAAGGACATCAACAGATGAATTTGTTTCTTGATCATAAAAAATTTGGGCTAATTCGATCTCATCTTCTAGAAGAGAAAGACCCATTTCGCTTACAAGGGCTTTAAGAGTCAGGGCATCTCCCCCATCGGGGATATTTTGTCCCCCAAGTTCTGCAGTGGATTCTCGCTGAGACCCTCTGATGCGCACAGAAAAAACACGGCCGCCTACACGCCCGCGCGCTTCATAAATTTCGATGTTTTTGTACCCTTGCTCAAAAAGTCTATAGGCTGCAGTAAGTCCTGCAAAGCCAGCGCCTATCACAATAATTTTGCTTGCTTTCTGATTCATTTTTATTCCTTACAAAGCATTGCTGAGGGATTCCGAAGACACTCTCAGGAGTGACAATCCCTATAGCCTCCTCACAAATGAAGCAAACACTTCATTAATGACATCAGGTTTCTCCACCCATGGGAAATGGCCGGCATTGGGAACACGCATTATCCTAATGTTGTCCCTTATAAACCGCAGGTCTTGTTCAAAAATGTCCAAAGGAGTGATCAAGTCGTCACTGCCGCCAATGATTAAAGTAGGAGTTTTTTCTGGGATCCATTTAATCTCAGAATAAGTTTTTGCTCCTTCAGTATACCACCAGTGCTCGGTAGGAATGCAGAAATCAAGCTTTTCTACGATTTGTTCTATTCCTTTGGCGCGATTTTGAGGGGCAAAGAAATATAAGGCTTCCAGCAGGTATAGTTCTTTTAAAGCCTCACGTGTTGGGGTATTGATGAATCGTGCTGTCGCCTCAGAGAGTGAGGGGAGACTATGCTCTGCGGCATACTTGGAAAACAGGGCAGAGTTTAGTGTAGGCACTGAGTTTAAGATCACGAACCCTTTCAACAGGTTTTCTAATTGGGGGAAAAACAGAGGAAAATATCCCCCAAACGAATGGCCAACGAGAATTGGATTGTCGAATTTACTCACTGCGGAAAGAAGAAATTCCCCCCAACTTTCATAAACGCTATGTGAAGTAAATTCATAAGGCTCATTGCTCCCGTTAAAGATCAGATCAACGAGCCAAAAGTTGCCGGGAACCTGCATTTCCTTTATCAAATCTAGAAAGCAGCTTGAATCAACGCCAGGCCCTCCTGGCAAAAAGAGCCAGTTGACCATGACTTGTCCGGGTTGAGATTTGACCAGTTGGTAACGGGTATGGTTTTCATCGTATAAATATTTGAGGGAGCTCATAGACATTCTCTTTCTTTGTCTTTCTGATTATAAAGCTTTACCCTATCCGGCGGTGATATCGCAAATTTTTTAAGAGATAAAAGCCATGTTCAATCCTAAGACTATTATTAGATCTGTATCTCATCAATAGCAGAAAGCACCTCAAGCTCAAACTCTGGAATGGTCCCATGGTCTTCAAAGGTCCAGGCGATGGACAGGGCTGTCTTGCAAAAGGCCCAGGCTTTCATTCTTTGAGGATCGAATGGTAATTCCTCGCTAAGAATCCGAAGGCGTTTTTCAACAACTTGGAAAACAGAGCGATCATGGGGAAAGCCATCTCCGGGATTATAAATCATAGCGCCGACCTCAAACACGGGGTCTCCCACATAGCCATGAGGGTCAATCACCTTCCACGTGGCGCCGCTGGAGAGAATATTGTCATGGTGCAGATCTCCGTGGAGAATAACATCATGGGTTCGATCGGTGGTCAACTCGCGAAACAAGGTTTCAGCCTTTGACACGGTCCGGTCATCCAAGCGACCTCTTAATACAGGCAAACTCCCGGCAAGGTCAGAGAGGTGTGTAAATTCGGCTTGCTTTTGTTGATGAGATTGTAACTCACGAATAGTGCGGCAAATGATTCTTGTCGCCCCCTCATCATTTCCTGTCTTAACGAGGGTCTTAAGAGACTGCCCTGGCTCAAGGCGCTCCATCAAAAATGCGTCGAGGGTCTCATCATGCCAGTAAATCTTTGGAACGCCTTGATTAAAGCATCCAAGCCACCTGACTTCTGTTTCAATGGTTTGGTGCCTCGGCCCCATCTTTAAAATGGCTGCTTCGCCTGTGGAAATCATCTCCACTAACCCAACAAAATGATAGGTAAGATTGGGCATCTCCTTGAGAAAACGAAAATTCCACTTTGAGCCAAGCTGATCCAAGAGGAAAGGCAACTCCTTTAACCAGACGTCTCCCGTTTCCCCATAAAGATCCTGAATGTTGGCAACAAAGGCTGGATTTAAGGGCATTGAATTATTCTATCTCTGGTATCTGCAATCTTAATTTTTGGGGGCACAGCTCTTTTTCATAAACTTGCCCTCATTGACCCATTCAAAGATGCCTTTTATAGTGGTGAAAATCAAGCTCATCCAGGATAAGTGGACAAATGTGGGGTGGTTTTTATGAGCATGACTCATATCTTACGCGCATTCCCTATCGCATTAACAGCGCTGGGGGTCATTATTCATATATGTGGTATTTTTGATGTTCTTTCTCAAACAACATTTGAAATGGATTTGTTAATGTTCTGTGTAGATTCTCTTGTTCTTTTGAGTCTTTTCTTGAGAATAACGTGGGGGTATTCCTTAGCCATATGTTTGTATGTTCAGCAAAGCATTATGCAACCTTATTGGGCTTATCAAAAGTATGTAATCCAGACGTTTTCTATTCACCCTATAGAAGGGTTTATAACCCCAATTCTTGTTTGGATGAGTTTAATTGTTTTGATAAAAAATAGAAATATTTTTATCAAAAATAGGTTAAAATAATGGTTCCTTAAAAGGCGTTACATTAGACAGCGAAGTCCTCAGCATTGTTGTTGCATTGAGGAGTGGTGCCACAAATTTTTATCTCCTTAGAGTCATCAATAATCATTTTCTTTTGAAGATTGATAAGATAGTTCAACCTCATGTCACCTTTGATCATTTAAGGGTCGATTTATCTCTTTCTTCTGGAGGAGAGCTGAAGCATTAATAGTGCTTCTTATTTGTCGTCCGTCATCTTGTTGCAACAGGGAGACAACTTCGTCAATTTTTCTCATACTGACAGTCAGGATTATCATAAATATCTGGAAAATCCTTATCCTTTATCCCAGACAACCCACCGATTTTATCGCATGTGCTCTCAGTCCATGCTACGCCCAATGTTTCACTCCCATTATCACATATAAATGCGAAGAAAGGGCCCTTGTCACGTGAATTAATAATATCTGCATTGTTATTCGTTAGCCCCATGCGAATAACGTCATCTGGTGTTATTGTGGGACAATTAGGGTTTTTCCAATAGCAGTTTGCACAGACCTCGCGGGCTTCACTGGCTTGTGTGAGAGGACCACTTATTAAAATAGCAAAAGCTAAAATCTGGAGAAATTTTGACATGTTGGTCCTTTCTTTGTGTATCAGTTGCGGCTAACAGAAGGCGATCGTGGTCTTAACCTCGAACACTTTCTATAGGATTACGTAATGTTCCTTAATATTCCCTTAACAGAAGGGACGCTTTGAGGATTTCATCTGATGATGGATCAAAGTCAGATGGAGGTCCAACTCATTTTTGAGGAGGCGCGCTTACACATCGATGTCCTGATGCACGCTTTGTCGCACACGTCAAAGAATGAAAAAATCAATTATATTAGTCAAATTGAAAAAATCGACCCTGCAATTTCATCAATGATTCTTTGACGCAAATGGCCAACCTTCTCTACACAAAAAATTTGATTTTCTTCAAACTGTGGAGTAAACTGTAAATATAAAATGGAACAATTATGAAATAGTTTCAAACAATGAAGATTGTCAAGGAAATCCAAGACTGTGACCAATAACAACAATAAGATTCATTTTGAAAAAGCTACCCTTGCAGATTATCCAAGTATTCAAAATATGTGGCGGTTTTATATCTATGATATGAGTCGTTATTGTGGGTTGAATAAGGGCTGGGAGTGCCCTGTAGACCTATCATTTGTCCCTGATGATTTAACACACTATTTTGTAGACCCAACGCGACAGGCTTTTTTGGTCAAAGCTGAGGGAGTACTCGCTGGCTTTGTTCTCTTGCATAAGGTTGGGACGACGCCTGAAGTTGATTGGACTGTGGGAGAGTTTTTTATCCTCGCCAAATTTCAAGGGAAAGGGATCGGTGAGCAAATCGCGGCTCAAATTTTTAAAAAATTCCCAGGAATTTGGGAAGTTTCAATCATTCCTGAAAACACGGGCGCTTTGGCTTTTTGGCGCAAGGTTATTTCTAATTTTACAGGTGGAAAGTACTCAGAAGAGATCAAGTATGTTGATTACGATAAAGACCAACCGAAACGTTATATTTTGCGTTTTGACACCAAGATGCGCGTCCACCCAAACAAGGAGCCTTCCCTGCGGAAAGCCACAAAAACAGACATTCCCCATATGGTCGCCCTCTCCTATGAAAAGCGCATTGATTATGAAAAAGCTCAGCCGCAATTCTGGAGACATGCAGAGGGCGCAGAAGATGCACAAACCAAGTGGTTTGAATTTCTGATGTCCAGAGAGATTGGTATTTTTTGGGTTGCAGAAATACAGAATAAGATCGTTGGCTTTATTCGAGGGCAGCTGGAAGTTCCTCCAGAAGTATACGACCCAGGAGGACTCACCCTCATGATTGATGATTTCTGTATTGAATCGCTTGATCTTTGGCCGACCGTTGGGAAGCAACTCCTGGAAGGCATCAAGGCGCAAGCGAAACAAGAGAGTGCGTCCCAAGTTGTCGTTGTCTCAGGCCATCATGATGAACCAAAACGGCAATTCTTAAAAAGCCAAGGGCTAGGGATTGCCTCTGATTGGTTCGTGGGGGAGGTGGAATGATCACTGGCCTCAATCACATCACTCTTGCCGTTAAAAATATTGACACTTCCTTCGCCTTTTATAGGGATGTCCTTGGATTCATCCCTCTCTGTAAATGGGAAGGAAGCGCCTATTTCCTTGTTGGTGATCCTGCACAACCAGGTTGTCTTTGGTTTTGCCTTGATCGAGATACGCATCGCTCAGAAACAGTTTGTAGCACCCACTATGCTTTTTCCGTACCAGAAGGAGATTTCAAAGCCCTATCAGAACGGATCATAAATTCAGGAGCGACGTTATTTAAGGAAAATACCTCACCTGGAGAATCCCTCTATTTCCTGGATCCCGATGGCCACAAACTCGAAATCCACGTGGGGAGTTGGCAAACACGGGTTGCAGCCAAAAAAGCTCATCCAGGAAAATGGACAAATGTGGAGTGGTTTGTGTGAGCACGCTTTCACCCCTTACTCCTCGCTCTTAAATTCTAAAATATCGCCCGGTTGGCAATTGAGGGCGTCACAAATGCGCTCCAGTGTGGAAAAACGAACGCCCTTATCTTTCAATCTGCTGGTCGATATAATCTCTGCTTTTCTATGATTTCTCTCACAGATTTGCTCACCATTGAATGGATGGGGATGCCTTTTATCAGGGCTTTTTTAATGGCTGAGGACGAGAGGGCGCGTTCCTTTTCAGTTTCAAGAGTTGCAAGGATGTCTCTTTCGCGGATCTTGCCGTTTAAAACACTTAAATCATCGCCTTCTCTAAGGACCACAATAAATGAATCCACAGGAAGCGCCATAAGGCCGCCTAAGGTATGGGTTTGATATTTCATTGGAATTTGTATGCCCGTCATAAAAGAAGAAGCGGCTTTCTCGTTAGGTTCAAGGTATAGGGCCGTATCTGACCCAATGATTCCTATAAAAGACATCCCATCAAAAGCGGGTTTAACGGCCGGCTTATTCCTCACTTTTTTAGAAGAGTCTGGAACCGTTAATTTTGTTTGCAGTTCTTTTGGAGTAAGACGGGTCACAATGATAGCCGGATGATCTTGAAAAACAGAAAATAGCATATCCTGGCGCAAAGTTACATCAACCCTTGTCTTGTGAGAATCTCCCCCCCAAGCAGGGTAGATGATCACAAAATCGCAGAGACCATGCTGAATAGGTAAGGCAGCAACAGCTTCATGGCCTTTGTGAGGGGGATCAAAAGAGCCCATGTAATAACCAATTTTCTTGTTTTTTAAGGTTGTTTCTAAGGTGCCATTTTGAATTATGTCTTCTAATACAAGGGCATAGGCTGAAGATGTCCACAAACACACCAAGAATAAAAACAAACGCATGATAATCCTTTCCTGATTAAATGCAACTTTATTTTACAGTTTTAATCACTTCAAGCAACTCTTCTTTTGCCATTTCTTGTGCTCGCTTCCCAGCAGGAGAATCTACCTTTTGATGATCCTCAATATAATGAACAAAGACGATTTTGCGGTTCCTTTTTTCAATCCACCCAACAAACCAACCGATTTGACGATCTTTGTTCCACGACCCATCGGTATTGAGAAGATAGCCTCCTGCTCTTTTACCATAGAGACTCCATCCATTTGGGAGTTTCTCAACAAAGAGGATACTTTGTGTGAGCTCTTGAGACTTTTGGCTCACGGGGAGGGAGCCCGCAAGAAGTTTCTGAAGAAATGCAATTTGCTCAACTCCAGAAATTTGTAAGCTGCTAGAAAGCCAGGAATGAGTGAGGCCATTGCCTTTGCCGACATCTCCAGAAATGTCCTGATTTCCATAGTTTAATTTGGCAACGTAGGATTTAAACTTTTTGAGACCCAGCTTTTTTGTAATGACTTGTGAATACCAAACACAACTATTTTTCATCCAACTGGTTGGATGGTGAGGGGACTTCCATGCTTCAATCCAATCAACATAACCAGGTTTAAAGGCCCATTCAGGATGTGTTTGATCTATCAAGATGCCTGAATCAAATCCCATAAGACTGATAGGAATTTTAAAGGTTGAACAAGATGAATGGCGTTCTGTGCAGTTTCCTGCTTGTTTCAAGACATGATCTTTTTCCTGAATAATCAAACACTTCGTATCTGCAAAACTTTGAGAATTGAGCAATAAGGAAATAAGTAAAAATAATTTTACAGCTGCTAACTTCATTTTACCACTATTTTTTGATATTCTGTAAGAGCAATTTGATAATGTCTGGTTCTGTAATTTAGAAATGTCCGCATTTTAAAGCAGGCAAGAGAGTCTTATTTTCTTGGTTTTTGCCGTCTCTCAAAAACCCTTATAAACCCTGGTGGGCGCTGCAGGATTCGAACCTGCGACCCGCTGATTAAGAGTCTTCCGATGCTAATTTTTCACACTCTAATGTATACCTCAAAAATCAAGCAAAACACTGGTCTTTTTCTGGTTTCTTAGGGACTATCGACATATCTTGAGATATGCCAAACTATCTCTAACTCTCTCTACGTTGGTGACAATTGGGTGACAATTTTTCTTTACTGTGCTATCACAAGCCATGGATCAATGAAAGGAATTTGTGTATGCCAAAAATCACCAAACGCTTTGTTGAGAGTATCGTTCCTGATTCAGAAAAAACCCTAAAGTACTGGGATTCAGAACTCAAGGGATTTGGCCTTGTGGTCTTGCCCAGTGGAAGGCGAACGTACTGCATCGAGTATCGGAATGCCAATCGTGTTAAGAAAAGAATAAAGGTCGGTATACATGGTCAAATTGCAACGGAACAGGCGCGAGAATTAGCCAAACAAAAATTAGCCCACGTTGCCCATGGGGCCGATCCTGCAGAAACGAAGAAATCCAATAAAAGCCTTCCAACGATGGGGGAGCTGGCTAAAAATTACCTTGAACGCCATGGATATAAAAAGCGTCCAAAAAGCTTGCAAGAAGATCAGAAAAAGCTGAAAAAGCTTATTCTCCCTGTGTTTGAGAGGCAGAAAGTCCAACAGGTTACGCGACGAGATGTAGAATCTTTCCACAAAGACCTTCAAAAAACACCCTACCAGGCCAACCGTGCGCTTGCTCTTCTATCGAAGATGTTTTCACTTGCAGTTTCATGGGACTGGAGAACAGACAATCCTGTACTGGGCATCGAAAAATACCAAGAAGAAAAGCGGGATCGATGGCTGGATAAGGAAGAATTAGATCGCCTTTGGGAGGTGTTAGATCGTTATCCTACTCATGGGACAGCTTATATTTTTAAATTCTTGCTCCTTACCGGCGCACGTAAAGGAGAGGTCCTGAACGCCACGTGGGGTCAATTTGATCTTGCAAAAGGAGTGTGGACGAAACCTTCGCATTTAACAAAACAAAAAAAGAAGGAACATCTTCCCTTGTCTGAAAAAGCACTTGAGGTTTTGCATATCTTGCAGAAACTGAATACTCAAAACTCTGAGTATCTTTTCCCCGGGCGTGTTAAGGGCGAGCCCATCAAGGAAACAAAAACCTTTTGGAACAAAGTTCTGAAGGAAGCGAATCTTGAGAATGTCCGTATTCATGATTTACGCCACACCCATGCGTCTCACCTCGTTTCAAGCGGATTGAGCCTGAGCATTGTTGGAAAGCTCTTAGGGCACACCCAGGCGTCTACAACGCAGAGATATGCCCATTTGGCTGATGAACCCCTACGGCAAGCCGCAGAACTGTTTGGGAGCAAGGTTGGGAAGCAGAGAGCAGAAGATACTCCAGATAAAATAAGCGCATCGAGCTAAAGTCCACTTTAAAATTGATATCGTATGTAAGAAATATTTACAAATTTGTACATTTAAAATGCATACAGTGTCGCATGTATTATGGAACGTGTTTTCTTTACGACGCTACCACAGCAATCAATAAGATTATCAACAATATTTCAAGTTGCTCAAGATTCTCCTTGACATTTTGTCAGAAAAATATATAATTTTTCTTATATATGGAGAAAGTGTTATGATAACGAAAAACATACAGGATCGTATTAAAGCCAAAGGCGCAGGGTGGGTTTTTAGTGCTATGGATTTTGCTGAGCTTGCAGATCGCAACTCCATTGATCAAACTCTCTTTCGTTTTTGCAAACGAGGAATCATACGTAAGCTAGCGACAGGGCTTTATGATACTCCCCTTGTTAACGCACGATTTGGAGCGATTCCGCCTGACCTTGATAAAGTCGCTCAGGTGATCGCCCAAAAATATGACTCCAACCTTCAGGTTAATCCTGCACAAGCAGCCCATTCTCTAGGTCTTTCCCAGCAAGTACCAACACAAGCCGTATACCTGACAGATGGTCTATCAAAAGTTGTGAGCGTTGGTAATCAAACCCTAAAATTTGTCCATGTATCCCATAAAAAAATGCTCGGTGCTGGGACGAAAGCGGGGATTATCATCCAGGCCTTGTATTATTTTGGAAAGGATAATCTTGATGAATCCTTCCTTGTCCAACGGATACGAGATTTACTGAACGATAACGACAAAGATACTTTAATGACTCTGATGCCTAAGACACCCCTATGGATGCAACCCATTTTGAAGAAGATTCTTTTGGATGCTTAAACAAAACTTAAAACGGCAAGATCTTCAAGATGCTTTTACAATCGTTGCAGATCGGAAAGGAGTCCTTCCTTTGGTCGTAGAAAAGGACTTCTGGATTACGTTGTGCCTTCATCATCTATTCTCTCTCCCTCTTCCTGTGAAGATGGTTTTTAAAGGAGGGACTTCACTTTCAAAAGGGTATGACCTCATAAACCGATTGTCTGAAGATTGCGACATTACTCTGGATAGGGAAAAGCTCGGCTTTGTAGGAGAGAAGGATCCTCTTAATGCCACATCCCGGAAAAAACGAGACAAATTGTTGGATGAGTTAAAACAGGTCTGCAATGATTTTGTTAGCTCAACTCTTCGGGCGGCACTGCATGAATCTCTGACGCAAGAGCTTGAAGGGGAGACTTGGAATTTAAGCACGGATGAGGATCCTCAATCCTTGCGTTTTTATTATCCGCAGATTCTTCCTGAGAATAATGACGCGCCCCAAAACTACGTTCGTAGAAGCGTTCTTTTGGAATTTGGAGTCCGCGGTGACGTCTACCCTATAGAAGAGAGATATCTAAAATCATATATTGCAGAAGAATTTGAAATCTTTGACAGCAGCCCCCTATTAATTCCCTGCCTCTCTCCCCTACGAACCTTCTGGGAAAAGGCAACCTTATTGCATGCAGAATACCATCGCCCTCTAGAAAAACCAACGCCTTTGCGAATTTCAAGGCATTATTATGATCTCAGCATGCTGTACAAGGCAGGGTTTGCGGAAAGGGCAATGGAAAACAGCGAGATCCTTCAAGATGTTATTAAAAACAAAACGTTTCTATTCCCTTCAGCGTGGACAAATTATGGATTGATTTGGGCAGACAGTTTAAAGCTCTTTCCAGCGGCAGGCCGTCTATCTGATCTTGAAAAGGACTACGCCCTAACAAAGGAAATGATGCTGTTCGGCGGCTTTAAACCCTCATTTGAGGACGTCCTTCGCGATATAACGACCCTTGAAGAGAAGATGAAAATTCTAACGAGGCCTGACGCTTTCTAAAAAAAGAGGGCGCAAATTGCGTATGAATCCGGAGGAAGCCTAGCCCCTGTTAAGGCATCAAGCGGAGGGCAATACTATTCATCACTATCCTTTCTAATTTTTTTAGGATTAGAGGGTCTAGAGTTAGAAGAAGCTGGAGTTTGCTCAACTGCATACCGACCTTGAGATTTAGGAAGCGATGAGGGGCTTTTTGGCATCTCCGGGTTTAGGCTTAGTTACACGTTCAGGTTGATTTTTCTCGCTTCCTTTTTTGGGACTTACAGGCTTAGAATCATCATCGTCTTCATCAACTGCATCAGTAGCTGCAGGTACAGACTCACGTTGAGGTTTAGCAAGCGATGAAGGGGTCGCTGGAGGGCTTGTGGTGAACGGCAGGTGTTTATAGAAAAGGTCCTTCGCTTTTTTCTCCGGCACGTACAGCTCTAGCTCCAGTAGAATCATCCTCTTCACTTTCTTCTTTGGAAGATGCGGATCCGGCATCTGAAGAGCCGTCTTCGTCTTGTGGAGCTGCTGCTCCAGTAGAATCGCCGCCGTCTTCATCAGTTATTATATGCAATGAAGGGCCTTTCCCGACAAAATTGGTATGTTCCGTAGGGTAGACTCCAGCTCCAGCAGGACCGCCGCCATCTTCATCAGTTATTATATGCAATGAAGGGCCTTTCCCGACAAAATTGGTATGTTCCGTAGGGTAGACTCCAGCTCCAGCAGGACCGCCGCCATCTTCATCAGTTATTATATGCAATGAAGGGCCTTTCCCCATAAAACTGACATACTCCGTAGAGTGGGCGCTTTTTAGATGCTCCATTGTAGACGTTAAGTTTTTTCCATTTTCTTTCAAATAAAACATGAAGGACAAAAGACTGCTCTCATCAGGTGTGAAGGCACTAATATTAAGGGTTGCAAGATGCGAATACAATCTATCCACAGCTGGGTCAAGAGGCGGGAGAATACCACCTACCTTTCTTGCAATTTCTACTCGATCCCTTTCGTTTAGCTGTGATAGCGCAGGCTTAGCATGCCCTCTCTTAACTTGATCGGGATCGTCATAAATTTTATATAAAAATCTATATATTTTTGAGTTAGGAGCAGCAAAGAATGGTTTTATAATGCTTATGACTTTCGTATACCGATCATCTGTTTTCTTGCTCAGCTTCTGAAATCTCTCTATTATTTTTTGAAGAGTGAGCTCTTTGTCAAGATGTGTTGATGGAGAAGCTTTATCACTTGTCCACTTTGATTCTACTAGCAAGAGGGTATCTGTAGAAGGGTTCTCTCCTGACGAAACGACAAAATCCATGCCTCTTTGACCTATTTTTGGATCATATATAAAAGAGTACCCATATTCTAAGAGACTTAAAAGAGTAGCGTGTTCCCCTAATTTTTCCTTATGTTTTTTATATGTTTTTGCTTCTCCTTGCTCGCCTCCTAAAGCTTTTTCTAGAAAATCATGTGTGACGACCTCCTTTGAGGTTACATGTATACGGCGAAAAGTGGGTTTAAACCCTTCAAATGGCTCTGCTTTTATCATTTCTTTAAGACTTCGAACGGGTCTAGTCTTATAATAATACCTTCCGGGGGCAGAAGGATCACCTGGAAGCGGATCTGAAGAACCTTCTACGAACAAAGGGAAGGAGCTTATAACTGTATAAATATCTGTCGTAAACCCAGCATCAAGGATAATTTTTTCAAGTCCCACATCATTAAAAACAAATTGACGGAGGGGATTGTTTAGATGTTGGGTATTCGGTGGTAGAATATAGGTCCCTTTAAAATCGTGAGGAGTATAATAGTTGACCTCTTCTACTTTTTGAGTGTCAATATCCAAAAAAAGAACCCTTATGGCGCGAGAAGGAAGATTAGTGCTCTCCGAATCAATCGCGATTCCATAACCAGCATAGCTAAAAGAAGGAAATGAAGTGATTAGAATGGAAAATGCTAAGAAATAGGCAAAGCCTTTTTTTAAACTCTGTGTGCAAAAATGGAACATGTAATCCTCCTGCTTATTTTGATTTTATTTTTTAAAATTAATTGATTAATACACAACCATTGTCAAGTCATTATATCAAGTACCATAGCTTCCCTTTGGGAGAGGCTCCCTCTGGGAAGAAATCCTTACTCCTTCTTCCCATATCTCTCGCCCCATTCTAGATACGCGTCGACAGCTTCTCGAAAAGCCTTATGGGTGGCCTCAATCGATTTGCCTTCAAAAATGATGAGGTCCTCTCTATCTGCAACCTTGCCCTGGAAAAGACCTGTTTCTTCGTTAAAGGCATACTTTCCTACAAAGCCCTTATATTCAACCATGTACCCTACCCATTGATTCCACTCGTTAGCTTCTTGATACAGAAGATATTGGATAAAGTCACCAAGGGGATGGGGAGCCATACATCCTTAAGAGACTGCCTTCTTCAACACATCGCCAGGCTTAAATTTCGGCTGTTTGCTTGCAGGAATTTTAAGAGTCTCGCCTGTTCGAGGGTTGCGCCCTTCCCGTGCCGCACGGCGGGCGATGCTGAAGGTTCCAAAACCGACGAGCCGGACGTCCTGTCCCGATTTGAGGGCTTTCTCAACAGCTGCAGTAAAGGCGTTGAGAGCTTTGCCCGTATCTGTCTTGGTAAGACCGGAGAGCTCGGCCATCGAGGAAATGAGCATTTCTTTATTGATAGGTTGCTGTGACATGGTGTTTCCTTCATTGTGTTTTGTTTTTATGGTCATGTCTTTTATGGCTCACAGAAAATCGTGTTTGCGCTTCTGCGTCAAGAGCAAAAATGCTAAGTGTAGTTTTCTTACAACGAAAACCCGCCCCTGTCGCGCTCTAAATGATGGTCTTCCATCATCTGGGCGATGCGTTCAAGGGCCTTTGCCTCCTTGATGTTATGATGCCTAATCGAAGATTGGTTAAGATCACGGTTTCAACGACTTGGGCTGTGATGAGTCCGATCAAGGGTGTTCACATCTGATTCAAACTTTCAGATCTATTCCCACGACTCCGGTTAGCACACTATCGCAGTCGCCACCTTATCACATTACATTACATTTTGCCTCCGCCTCTTCGACACGGACCAAGAGCGTCATTGGTATGAATTTTTCTCCAGCCAGAATTTCTCGCATTTCCTCTTCGGTCGGAGGTGGCATTTTACTCGCGAGATCTTTCCTACGTGCGGCTAGGTCACAATTATGGGCGGTGAGGGCTAGTTTGCGGATGATATCCACTATTGTGGGAGTCTCCCTTAGGGTGGTGTCTCGAAATGCCTCCTTTATTAGTCTGCCGATGGTAGTGTCCTCCTTCTCCAGATAAGCAGTGGCATTTCGGCAAAAAGCTTTACTATTCGCGAACTGTCGAGAAAGCACAAGCGTGGTCGAATTCGGGCCCTCCTCCACCCAGCAGAAAGGCTCTTTGAAATCTGCCCGCATTGGCTTATAATTTTTGCAATCGTTACGGCAACCGTAAATATGTACATCAGGTTCCTGGTATGGACGGAATTCGAAACGAGTGTCTTCGAATCGCATACCGGTTCGGGGGTGGGTCCAATATTGACCAGTACGCACGATATGAAATAGTTCTCCACGGTGTCCGGTTAGAGTGAGCTTCAATTCGTTTTCACACCGCCACCGACTCAACCCTGTTTTAACTTCATCGACCACGGCGTCCTGTAATTTACCGGCGTGTCCCGGGGCAACGATACTGCAAAGTGTCAGCCCTAAGAGTACATATGTCCGTAGAAATTTTTTATGCATAATGATTTTCCTTTTTTACTGTTATGAGCAATTAAAAGATACGTTTTGTGGGTTTGGTCCCAAATTATTCGAACCCCACACTGGATCATCTCCTTAGTTCAGAAGGCTCTAGAGTAAGACTCTCTTCTATCCAGCTCACGACTTTCCTAAATTTATATTCTGACAAGCGAACACCAGAGTTACCTATGGGTCGTTCTCCTTCGCCATAAGCGTGCACTCCTACGACACAAGGGTCTCCTCCTCTATCTATCCATATGCCACTCCCACTCTGACCTCCAAAGGTATCTATATCGTAGTAGAGTTCCTCTGGAGTCACTGCCTTTACTCCATGAGACATGGTCATCATCTTGTTAAAATTTTTGTCTCCAGGATATCCTGTAATCGTAACTCGTGCTGTTGAGAGTCCCACGTTATCTAAGCACGACAAACCATTCCATCCTATTCTATAACCAACAGAGTCATCTAAAAGAAGCAGAGCCATATCATAGCTCCTGTTGCTGTCATTGATCCATTGGGAAAAAGTATAGGCTCTAACAACTTTTGATTCTCCGAAAGGAGCTGCTCTTTCATTTAACCCCAAATACAAAGAAATTCTATCTGCCCAACGGCCTTGTGTATGGTTATACACATTGTGTCCAGCTGTTAGAAGGTGATGGGGGCCTACAAGAACACCAGATCCTCCATATTCTCTTCCAAAGAAGATGCTTAATTGTCCATGAGTTCTATACGGCCATGTTCTTGTTTCATCAATTTTCACTCTACCATCGCGCCCTGGCATAACCCGCATGAGAAGAATTTCCTCCTTCATTGGATGCTCAGGAGAGCTATCATGTACCAAAATAGATTGAGCAGTATCAGTGAAAACCTCACAAGATGGTATCTCAAGTGTTCCCGGTTCATCAACAAGTGCCAATATTCCTGCTTGGTAAGTGGGAGGAAAGGCGAAACCACCAAACGTATGTACGATCGTACCAGGATCTGGGATCACTGCTGTTGGGCGTGGTGGAGCTGCAGGGGCTTTTGCTGCTGTGTGGGCACGTGTAGGGGATGTGCCAGGACGTACTCCATCCCCCGCTCTATCGTTTGGCCTGGGCTGTGGGGGAGTCCCAGGAGTGGCAGGCACACCGGGATCCGCAGTGACCAAGAGTCCGTAACCTCGTGGCGCGTATGTTTCCTGCGCACCCCGACAAGTGTCACACACGTCTATCAAATACTTCTTAGCCAGCTCTATCGGCAAGTCATAAGTTTTTCCACAGCATATGGCCCGGGCCAACTCAGCCACTTCCGGCACTTCGCCCTTGCGCCGCACATTACCACCCCTGTCTGTGAGCTTCATCTTGTGGAGTTCTGTGTAACTCCGTCCGACGTTGGCATTAAGGGTACCGTTAAAAAGATGCCCTTCTATAGCGCTCACGTACTCCTCGGCGCTTTTCCTCCTATTTACCCTTTCATTCACTGTCGCCGTCCTCTTCATCCAGGCGATGAGTTTGTGAGCGTGCCACTCTCGCTCTCGTTCCAAAGAGCTTTGTGGGTTCATCGCTCTGACCGTATCGTTCAGAGGCAACAACCCCACAAACGTTGTAGTAAAAGCTATGACTAATGTCCGCAAAAATTTATTTTGCATAATAGTTTTCCTTTGTTGTTCAACCCATGTATTAAGACACAGAGAAGGCTGAATGGTTTTCTGCTCTTCTCGATTGTTTGGTGAAAAGGATTCCCGTTCGCGATGCTGTTTTTTCATGCAAGAGGTGCAAGCTTTTATAGCACATATAAGCGCACTCAGCTCAGACCTTCTCAGTTTCCAACTGCATTGCCCCAATGCAATGCAAAGTCGTCATGGATTAGCTTTTTTCAAAGCGGCGATTTGCGCGCGTAGGAGCTCCTTCTCTAGCTCCTCTCGCTCAAGACGTGATGCTGCTGCCCGGTCCTCCTCTTTCTTGCGTGCTGCTACCAATGTTCTCAGGTCCCGGATTTCGCGTTGATCTGCTTGGCACGACGGACAGAACCACAGAGTGCCATGGAGCCGATTTTGCCCCGTGCCGCATTTCGTGTAGCTATCTGGACATCTTCTAACCAGCGCTTCTCTTACCGTGCAACTTTTAATTCGTCCTTGGAGGTAAGTAATCTTTTCATGTGGGTTGCTTGGGTCCATTGCCATCGCAGCGTCAGTCCCTATATGGACGCTGCAAAAGAGCCCAATGGCTGCTAATGTCCTTAGAAATTTTTTATTTTTATGCATAATGTTTGCCTTTTTTTGTTGTTATTGGTTAAGTCTCTTTCGCGAGGGATGCGCAGAAAAGAATATCCTTCCTGCTTGCCTCGGCGAAGGAGAGGGGGATTGAACGCAGACTGTTTCGACGGCATTCAAAAAAGGGTTGATAGTCATTGTCTTGAGAAAGAGGGTCAGCGCTCACCGATACTGTTTCTCGACCATGCTCTCCGCCCACACGCGCGTCATAGGTCGTCAGGAAAGATGCGGGGGAAGTGATTTGTTGCGCCATAAACCTCTTTTTTGGTGTTTTCTTTTTTTATTACGTTTTTTGTTCCGGGGACTGGTTTCTGTCCCAAATTTCTCTTAAGGAGGAGAATCTTATGGTGCCTCCTTGGCATATTTCTCCGATTTTATATTTATAGTTTACTACATGTTTTCTCCAAAATCAATTTTTTCGTTTGGCCATTTGGTTGTTTTTGTTACAATGACTTGCGTCATTGCGAGCGAAGCGAAGCGAAGCAATCCAGAGCCAATACCTTATTCCGCAGGAATGCAACTTCTCCTTCGCTCACAAAAAGCTTATTTCCACGCCAACAAGAGAAGACAACATGTCCTGCGGACATGAATGTTTACCCTGGATCGCCACGGTCGCTGCGCTCCCTCGCGATGACGAGTTATGCCTCCTCTTTCCTTATTTCTTCACAAACTAAAAGATATGATAAGGAAAAGTCAATAACAATTAAGAAAAGTTTTAGGAAAATTTTTTGCTTGACGCTCAAGAAACTTTTTCATTAAGCTGTAAGAAGCTACCTCATGGTGAGGTAGCGAGACGTAAGAGTACTAGTAATACTCTCACGCCTCTAACCACTACAACCGACAAGGAGGGCTATAATGGCTCACTTACATGTAGCGCAACTCGCGTATCTGACTCAAGACCTAACTCAACATCTTACAAATGCAAATAACCTGATTGCGAGGAGCAAGTATGAGCTTGATCGCATTCAGCAAACCACAAAAATGCTTTGTGCGGTTCACGAGGAGCTTGAGAAAGATTTAGGGTATGCGCAACAACTCAAGTAAGACAAGGACTTGCGTCTCTTCTCCCTCTCTTCTCAAACGGCTTCATGAAGACCGATTGACCGGCCGCCTTCGGATGGACGCGTTAAGATCGTCTTTTGATAAGGTGCGTGGCTTGCCATTCGCCTGCCCCTAAAGCCGTGAAGGATGAGAGGACAGAAGGGGTGCAATTGAATTGTATGCTAAACAAGATGGAAGGGCTGATGAAAAGCTCTTCCATTATTTTTTTTTGCAATGCAAGCGAGTACATTGAAAAAAAACAAACAAAACAGAGGAGAAAAAAATGAATGACACGCAGAAGCAGGACTCCTTTAAAGAAATGCTAGAGATGCTTAAAGGAGACTACGGTTATCCAACGAAGCTGTGGATCTGGGGAAAAATTATCAAAGAATGGACAGGGATTATTATAGGGTTCACCATATTCCTTGGTATCTTTTTGTTCATTGCTCTTTCCATGATTGGAGCGGGATCACACGTTAAGGACGACATTCGTTTGCAATCAGAGACCGCCCCTCTCTCACAACCAGAGGCCTCTCTTCCCATGAAAGACATCGTTGCCTTTATGGCGCTTTGCCAACGGTCTGTTAACAAACGACAAGAGATTTTCGAGAGTCTCATGAGAACAGTTCATTTGTATGCAGACAGAAAGCTAGACCAAGAAGATGTGGAGAAAAAGCTAAACGATTTGTCTCATATTTTTCATAGCTGTAATATAGTGAGAGGAATGATTATTGATAAATTCATACAGATCGGCAATCCCTTTGATGTTCCCGAGATAAAGGCGGATTTTGAGAAATTAATTCAAAATCGTGACGATTTTCTCATGGAAAATAACAAAGTCCTTAATCCTCAATGGGAAAACAAACAATGGAGCCATCTGTGCACACTTTGTCAAAATGAGGTTGAAGCGGCCAATAAAGAACTCAGCCAGATTTTGAAGACTGGGGCAAATGAACAAATGGTTGGGCATGTTGCGAGGTAAAAAAATACGGTAATTTTATTTGGTCTATCCTGAAGTGGGTCACATTAGCTACGCAGTGCGTAGCATTTCCTAAGAGATTAAAATCGAATGCGCCTGAGGTAATTCGGTGGAAAACGGGAGGCACGCTTCTCCTCAACTGTGCAGATCCTTAAATCACTGCCGATTTTTTCCATCCTCCCTCCTTGGTGGTAGGTTTAGCTTTCAGGAACGTTTTTCTTTTTATGAGGACTTTTAGCTGGCTCTTTCTTTGTCTTTCCAGACGTCTTTGCAGCAACATCCGGTGCGGGAGGCACGGGCGACAGAGTCGGTGATCCCTCTTTTGGTCTGTTTTTCTTCTTTTTCTTTGCAGGAGAACCTTGCCCTTCTTCAGGAGAAGTTGCTGCTGGAGGCGATAATAGCTCGTCTACAACTGGTAAGGGTAAAGCAGCAGCCGCTGGGGGTACAGCTGAAGGGACTTGCTCACTGACCACAACAGGAGGGGTTCGTTTTTGCGTAAATTCTAAAAGCCTAATCCGTTGGCGTCTTTGTTGTTTTTCTTCTTCCCGTTGAACAAGATGATAGCATGCCAGCTGAGCAGCCGCTTCTTTGGCTTTCAAAGCCGCATTTCCTGTCCCTGAGCCCGCAATAGACCCATCAGGCATTACAACCTTGCACTCAAACAAAGTTGCTGAATACGTCGGCTGATAAATTAGCTTTACTACGCTTAACAAAGGAAGTTCGTTCAACTGAGACTTAAAACTTTTTCCTGGTTGTTTTTCACTCGCTGAAGGCTGAGCTGTTGTTCGTGTCGAAAGAAAGCCAAAGGCTTGTCGAGCTGCATTTTCTTCCGCTTCCCGAAGAGTGCTTCCTGTGCCGGTTCCTGCTATGAGACCGTCCGGCATAACCACCTTAGATTCAAAAGGAGTCGTTGAAGATGTCACCTGATACTCTGGTTTATCTCCTTTTAGCAAAGAGAATTCATTGAGCTGACACTTGAAATTTTTGCCTGCTGCTGGGCCTTCATCTGCTGGAAGAAGCTCTTTTTCCGAAAGCGAAGAGATGGCCTTTTTGGCTGCTTCTGCTTCGGCATCTTTCCGTGTTCTTCCTGTTCCAGTTCCCACGACTACACCATCAGGCATCACTATTTTGCAATGAAAGGATGTAACAGAGGGGGTTTCCTGATACATTGGCTTTCCTCCACTTAAGGGAAACTCATTCAGCAGTGTTTTAAAGCTTTTGCTTGGTGAAACTAGCTCTCTAGGGGCCCTTACCGGAAGAGGGCTTGCTTGAGAAATGGCATCCAATGCATTTTTTGCGGCTTCCTCTTCAGCTTCTCGAAGAGTGTTTCCCGTGCCTACGCCCATAACGGTACCATCAGGTTTTGTCGCCTTAGACTCAAAAGGAGTCACTGAACACGTTTCCTCAAAAGTTGGCTTGACTCCAAACAACACAGAAAGCTCATCCAACTGATATCTGAAATTTTTACCTGATGCGGGAATCTCCATTATTGCATATAGGGGGGCTTGGGCAAGAGTATTTAAAGCGTTTCGTGCTGCATTTTCTTCAGCTTCTTGAATGGTGTTTCCTCTTCCTTGGTGTTTTTTCCCAATCTGCGCCCCAATAACAGTCGCTGAAAAAAGTATCCGTCCATCCTCTAATCTTATCGGAGACGTTATATATTCTGGTTGATCGATAAAAAGGCTCTGCAAAACCTCAAGCAAAAGGGCTTTTGGATTTGATGAGGAAATCCTTTCAGGAGTACAGATTTCTCTTATGGCAGCTCTTTGTTCTGGCAACATTGCTAATGCTAAGGTTATGCCTTTTGCGGTAGAAAACTCATTTATTTTCAGCTGAAACACATCTTCATCAAGAAGACGGAGAACAAAGGCGGTTGCATTATTCATGCCACTTTGATCATCGTCACGACGAATGGCTCCAATCAGTGCTTCTGCCACATTGCAAATTTCATAGTTTTGAGAAGGGAAAGGAAGATATTTCTCTAAATCTAAATTCCATAAATAAGCTTCTGTTAAGGTTTTGTTTCTAGTCAGAAAGTCATAGAGTTGGGCAAGATTTCCCCGATCTTG
The DNA here is from genome assembly GCA_964605015.1 of uncultured Alphaproteobacteria bacterium. GTDB lineage: Bacteria > Pseudomonadota > Alphaproteobacteria > UBA9655 > UBA9655 > UBA9655. The sequence goes on from CAZSAH010000004.1 coordinate 44,329, forward strand.
ATCCGGGAATAAATCAACAAGTCTCTCTCTGATAATGCACCCAAGAATGGAATCTCCAAGAAACTCCAGCCTATCAAACTGTTTTTTGCTTGAGTTCAAGTGAGAGGGAAGCATGGGGTGCAAAGCATCTCTTAAAAGATCTTTATTCTTAAAACGATAATGAATATGTGTTTGCAGGCCTACGTAATCAATCTCTGCTGATTGAGAAAAAACCTCAGGCTGAGGTGTAAAAGATTCTTTGTTAGGCTTGGCTTTTTTTCCTACATGATTTCCCCCAGACAGAGGAGAAGGGGAGTCCGTTTTAGCTTTTTTTCCCGCGTGCAGTGGGACTATCGAAAAGGTAAGCCCTAAGACTAAGGCTGAAAAAAACAATGATTTGTTTTTAAACATAAAAAGGCGCCTTCCAAATTATTAGTTTAAAGACCTATTGGTTTTTTATAGATCCCTTGAGTTTAAAACCCTTAAGTTTAAAACTCTTGGGTTTGCAATGACAAGATTTTTTTCAGCCACCCATCATACTTCACTCTCCTAAACACCCGCCTCATCCCATGGGCTTACTCATCCTCCTGCGGATCGTACCCAGCACGTTGTCAGATGATCATTCACCATCCCCACGGCTTGCATATAGGCATACATGATGGTTGAGCCAACAAAAGTCATACCTCGCTTTTTCAAATCTTTGGATAAGGCATCACTCGTTGGCGTCGTTGCGGGAATATCCTTGAATTGGGTCCATTGATTAATGAGGGGCTTTCCTTCTACAAATCCCCAAAGGTAACGATCAAAAGACCCAAACTCCTCTTGAATACGGAGAAAGGCGCGCGCATTCTGTCGTGTTCCATAGATTTTTAATCGATTTCGAATAATGTTTGGGTTGTGCCGCAATGCCTCCAATTCGTCATCTCTCATCGCAGCAACTTTTATCGGATCAAAATGATGGAAGGCCTTATTGTACCCTTCACGCTTTTTAAGAACGGTCTCCCAGCTAAGGCCAGCTTGCGCCCCTTCCAAAATGAGGAGCTCAAATAAGTGTCGGTCATCATGTGAGGGAATGCCCCATTCATGATCATGATAGGTCGCATAAAAGTCCTTCCCGGGTCCTCCCCCAAAGCAGCGGATTTTTATATCACTCATTTGATTTGCCATTTTAAGTTTCTTATTTGCCAGTCCCAAGACGGCTCTTCCCGAGGGCTCTCCACTCTGCCAAACTCTTTTCATCGAAGCTTTTTTCTTCAAAGCAGGTGATCAAGAAACCTAAGAGCTGAGAAGCCTTTTCAAGATTGCTATTGTCTTGAAGATTATCTTCGGGGGCAATGTTAAAAACATCCATAAGTCCAGATTTCTGCAATAGGCCGCCAAGCTGTATTTTACACTTCGTTTTTGCTTTTCGTAGTTCTTGAGAAGTGGTTCCAAATTGACCCATCATAAGACGTCTTTGGCTCTCAGCTTTGTTGAGTTGTTGGGTCAGGCGATAGAGGCTTTTTGCTTGAGCTTTGAAGAGGGGAGGGGAGAAAGGGAGCCCCACGTTTTGTCCACTCCGCTTGCTGCTTTTCAGACGCTGATCCCCATGTTTCTGAGAGAATGGTCAAGGCGACATGTGGAGAAAAATCTGCTTGAAATATCTTCTGAGCTTCTCGCATGAATGCGATGGCTTGTTGGGTTTGAACCTTTTCGCGCCTCTTCTTCAGGCGATTGATTTGTTCATCAATGGTGGTGAGTTGATCGATCATACGGCCTCCCTCTTTTTGTTTTTTGTGATGACTTAAGATAGCAGATTTGGTATGATGACTCAAGGCAATGATCCGATCATAAAAAACAAATTCCCCCAGACCCCGTAAAAATTCAGAGATAAAAGTTGATATCGCCAGATATCTAAGACTGTCCGAGAGAGCTTTTTAAAAAAGCTTCGAGGCGCGCTTATATGTTGCCTTCGACAACAGCTCTTCGTCGCAAGCGACGGAGTCCAAGTTTGAGGGATTTCCTATGGCGCTTTATCATTTCAGCGCGAAAATGCTTTCTCGAGGTAGCCGGAACACGGTGGGGGCCATAGCCTATCGTGCGGGTTGCAAACTTTATGATGAACGGACGGGCCAATCCTTCGATTACAGACACAAGGATGTAGAGCATGTGGAACTTCTTCTTCCAAAGGACGCGCCTTCATGGGCTGTTGAGATTCAAAAGTTGATGCTTGAGGATCGCAGAAAGGGTGTGCAGGCTTGGTGTGATATCGTAGAAGCAGCTGAGAAGAGAGTTGATTCTCAGGTTTGGCGTGAAGTTGAATTTGCCCTCCATCGAGAGCTCACAAAGGACCAGAACATGGCCCTTGCTCGAGAGTTTGTTCAGGACCAAATCTGTGCTCGAGGGATAACGGCCCAGCTTAATTTTCATTTTGACGTTGATGAAAAAACCAAAGAGGAAACTCCCCACTGCCACGTAAACATGACCACGCGCCGTTTGGATGAAGCGGGGATGAGTTCCACAAAGGAGGAAGATTGGAATAAAAAAGAGCTGCTACTGGAGTTACGCGTTCAATGGGAAGAATATTCGAATTTTTATCTTAAGCTCTATGGCCATGATGTGAGAATCGATCATCGCTCTCACAAAGCGCGGGGAATTGAGATGGAGCCTCAGCCTAAACTGGGAAAAGGGATTTTAGAACAGGAAAGGAGGGGAAATCCTCGCTCCACGCCGGGCTCATTTGCAACCGAGAAAATGCAAGCCTTCCATGAGTGTAAGCTCCGCAACCTTTACCGCATCGTGCGTCGTCCAGACGTTGTTTTGGAGATTGCCTCCAAGCACAACGCCACATTCATGTGGGCCGATGTTCAGAAGGTTCTGCACCGCTATGTTGATGAGCTTCCTCTTTTTCAAAAGCTCGACGCTAAATTGAAGACCTCCAGTGAGCTGATCCTCTTAAAATCCGATCCTGAAGGTCAGGATATTTACACAACCCGCACTCTCCTAAATGCTGAAAAGTCTCTTATTGAAAATGCTGAAGCCCTCAGCAACTCGAAGACCCATGGCGTCCAAGATCACCACATTAACGTGGCCATTAAAAAAGCGAATAAGGATTTGAAAAAATTTGGGGGCCTCTCATCAGATCAAAAACATGCCATCGCCCATGTAACGGATGAAGGGCAACTCAAGTGCGTTGTGGGCATTGCAGGCGCTGGCAAGACAACGGCTCTTGGGGTTTGCCATGACATTTGGAAAGCAGAGGGTTATGCCGTTTATGGATTGGCTCCCACAGGAAAGGCAGCCCAGAACCTTGAACAAGGAGGAATGGCATCGACGACCTTACATAAGTTTCTGAAGTCCTTTGAAGAAGGAAGGTGCCACTACAATCAAAACAGCGTTCTTGTTCTAGACGAAGCCGGTATGGTGGATATGGAGCGGTTTGAGAAGCTTCTGAGCGCTGTTAATCACCTTGGGACAAAGCTGATCGTTGTGGGGGACGGGGCCCAGCTTCAGCCTGTGGAAGCAGGCCCTGCGTTCCGATTAGTGACGACCCGGCTTGGAAAGTCCGAGCTCAACACAGTTGTCAGGCAAAAGGAAGACTGGCAGAGAGACGCAACCGTCCTCTTTGGAAAGCAAGAAACTCAAGCAGCCATTCAAAAGTATGCCAATAGAGGTCATGTCCACATAGTAGAAGAAAAACTGCCCTCTTTACAGGAGGCCATGAGCAACAATGACCATGAGGGAATTGTTAAACTCTATGAAGTTTCAAGCCGCACGTCCTCCCTCATTTATAGAGAAATGGCGCGGGATGTTAAGAAGGAAAACCCACATGAGACCAATACATTTTCTCTCATAAAACAGCACCAAGACTTTGAGCGCTATATGAGCTGGAAGTCGCTGCAGAAATCCTCAGCGGCCCAAATCCTTAAAGAGGGTGACGTCTACCTCCCAATTCTAAAAGCGCGTGCTCTCGATCCCACCAAAATGGCCATGCTTTTTGGGGATAAAAAACTGAATAAAGAGGCACAAAACGCGGAGGCAATATCCCTTCTTAAAAAATCCGGGCTGGAGTCCCTTGTAGGAATAGAGAAGCAACCGGGTCTTAGACCGAGCCTTAGGCTCAGACAAAGTGTGGATGTTCGCCAACACACAAAGGATGCCCTTATTCGTGCGTGGCATTCCGGACTTAAGGAATCCCCTGACAAAACCTCTCTTATGCTTGCTTTTAGCAACAAAGATGTAAACGATCTGAACAGAACAGCGCGGTCACTGCTGAAGGACTCTGGGCATCTGTCAAGGGAGGACTTTACCTACACTATTGCCAAAATGGATGAGGATGACTTTGGTAGAAAACGAGTGGTCACAGAAGAGAAGAGTTTCTCTGAAGGGGACCGCATTGTCTTTACCCGCAAGGCTAAAGGCATGAGCGTTAAAAATGGCACCATGGGAACGATCACGGGCTTAAATCAGCAAACCATTCAGGTGAAGCTGGAGAAGGGCAAGGAGATTTCCTTTGCGCCCAAGCTCAATCCCTACTTTGACCAAGGATGGGCCGTTACCATCCACAAATCTCAAGGGACAACGGTGGATACCACATATTTGCTCGCTTCCTATGAAATGACCCAAAACCTGGCCTATGTAGCCATGACCCGACATCAATACAATGTCTATGTTTTTGGCAGCTCCCTCGATTTCTGGAGGCCAGAAAAACTCCCTGAAGTCCTTTCAAAGTCAGGGGAAAAACTGTCCGCTGCAGACTACTTGGATGCGGGTTCCTTGAATAAACTCATGCAACGGGATGACCGTCTTCTCAGCAAAATATTTGAGCGTGTATCCAATGAATTAGACGCCATGGGGGCCGTCTCTAAAAAGGCCTTCTGGCAGGTCGCTGACCATTTCCTCGGGATTAAACGAGAGCAAGACATTAGGGTTACTCCTGACCATACCTCATTAAGTGTTCGCGAAGAAGTGCGGGCTGAAAACCTATTGCAAACTAAGAGCAAAGCTTCAATCACTCAAGATGTTGTAATATCTCAACCCTTAAAGGGCTCAGCGCCTCAAAGCTCAAAACCATTTATTGAAGCAAGCCTTGTGGAAGCCGCTCTCAAACAAAACATGTCTTCTTTTGCAGATGACATTTTCTCCTCTATCGGAGAACCCTATAACGCAGCAGCTTCCTCAAGTAGTGAGCGTCGTTATGGAAAGAAGGGGCATATTGCCGTCAACCTTAAAACAGGCGCTTGGATTGATCATAAGGACAGCGACAAGTCTGGGGGCCCTCTCCATATGCTCACCAAGATTAAAGGGCTTGGGTTTAGAGAAGCTGTGGAGTATGGGGCTTCCTGGGCTGGGCTCTCTCAAAGAGACCTCTCTGAGAGAGGGCTCTCCCAAACGAGCACAGAACGATCTACGTTTGCTCCTCTTGTGTATTCCCCTCAACAGGACGAAAAGGAAGCCGTAAGGGCAGAAAACAAAGCCAAGATTGATAAGGCACAAGCTCTTTGGGTCCAAGGGCGCCCTATTCAAGGAACGATTGCGGAGCGTTATTTAAGAGAACATCGAAAGATAGAGGGGCCTCTCTCAGAGAGGATCCTCTTAGAGGGAACCCTCTCAGAGGGCGACCTACCAAATGATCTTCGTTATTTGCCCTTCTTTACAGATAGGCAGTCTCAACGGTCATTTCCGTGCCTCATGGCAGGCGTACGCTCAGAAAGAGGAGACATTACGGCCGTACAGATTACTTTTTTAAATGCTCATACAGCAGCAAAGGCGGACATCCCTGTGGCTAAGCGCTCCTTTGGCGTTGTGAAAGGATCGGCCGTCACCCTCCAAGGGTCACTCAGTGAGGGTAAAGCCTCAAACGTCCTTTTTGTTGCTGAAGGGCTCGAAACCGCCTTAAGCTTAAAGTCAGCTGGAGTCCAAGGAACCATCAAGGCCAGTCTGGGCCTTTCCAATATCAAGCGAATGGCTCCTGATAGGCCAGATGCACACATTGTCATTTGTGCGGACCATGATGCACCCGACTCTCCGGCAGCGAAGAGTTTGAAAAAGTCTGTTCTTGCCCTACAAGAGCGCGGATTGGTCGTCATCGTCATTAAACCGGATAAAGTAGGAGAGGACTTTAATGATGTCCTTAAAGCCCAAGGACCTCAAGGGGTAAGAGATATCCTTGAAAGAAGTCTTCCAAAAGATCTTCTCAAAATTGTACACCCTGAAAAGGACCTTCTTTTAGAGGCCCCTGTTTTTGCAAAAAACGCCCTTGAAAGGAAAGCCGTTGAGAAAAACACAATCACCCTCCCTCAAAAATCGGAGGAGGGAGTGACTCTCAAAGAAACAACGGTTTCTATGAAGAATGAGGGAGTATTTGAACAACTCACCCAGCAATGCGTTCAAAAGCTTTATGCCTATTTAGGAGAGGAGAGAATCGACCTCACCCCCGATCTCATGAAGCGGGTGGAAAAACAAGCGGAGAAAGCAGCAAACTTCATTTTTTATGCCCACACGCTAAAAGGCACGCAGCCAATGGAAAAAGAAACAAAGCATTTCCTCCTTCGGGCAAAATACGAGTTGGATCGTATCCCTGAAATTCGCGACACCATCATTGCAGAGTGGAAAAAAGCAAGCAGCTACAAAGGAGAAAAGGATGAGCTGATCGCCCATATGGTTGCAGAGCGCCAGGCCTCCATTGAGGGACGAATGTATCTTGAGGCCAAGCAGGCTGGCTTTAAGCCTCTTTCTAATATTCCTGACCTTGCCGAAAAAGAACTCAAAGCCCACCGGACCACAACAGAGGCCATCGCTCAAAAGCTTGTGAAAAAACATGGCCTGTCAGAAATGGCCGCAACTCACTGCGCGAAAGACATCCTTCGTCACCAAGAAATCCACGGAGAAAAACCCTCCGATAGCCAAATGGCTGCCATGGTTCAGATCTCTCGAGAGCTGGATAAACAAGGCTACCCAATTTCTATGGGACCCCATAACATCGAATACCTCCGCAGAAGAGAGGGAGACCTACAATTCCGAGAGATGGCCTCTCAAGGCAAAGACCTTTCTGGCTTTAAAGAGTTTCCTCACAGGGAGCAGAGCTATTTTCAATCCCAAACCCGCATAAAGTCTTATGAAACAGAAAAATCCACCCGTGCTCTTGAGGAAAATGCACGAGACTATGGAATGGAGCTATCGATGTGAAGAATGAATTGAAAATATTTGTGGCCTTCGATGTATCATGAGTTCCCTTCAGGGCTTCTTTCCTCTCCCTCCTCTCTGGTTCTCTTGGCTAAACTGGTGGATGGTAACCCCTTCAATCTTCAATTCCTTAATCCCTCTATCTTCTATTTTCTTTAAGAGGGAAGTTATTTTTTTTCCATTTTTTGATTTTTTATTAAAATCTTCAGCTAAAAAAACCTCTAACTCCAAGTCTGGATCAATAAAATAGCACTGTCCATCCATAAGTGCTTCATAATGTTTTTTTCCTTTATCGTTCAAATTTCTTAAGATGAGCTTCTTGCAGGAGTACATGAGAAATGGGGTTGTAAGTATTTCTAATTTTTCTGGGTCAGAAAGCTTAAGGTCATGTTCTTGTATTTTTTCATGAAAATAAGCCTCTGCATTTTGCACAATACTTTCACTTCGAGACAAAGGACTTGAAAAGAATTTTTTCATTAGATCATTATATTCTTGATGTATGCGTTCAACATCGGAAGGATGACCACGAACTCCATCAGCAATTTTGGGCCAGATTTTTTCATTTTCTTTATCACGCAAAGTATCAATTTTTAAGCGTATAGCCTCTATCATCGCTTCTGGCAGAGGTTCAGTCATTTCTTTTAATGTTTCACGCAACTTTTGTTCTGTGCCGAATTGATCAAAATCTTCTCTATGATGGTGACGCTTCCAAAATTGAATACCCGCAAGCAACCAAGGAGGATCTCTGTGAGAAATATTTGTTAAGTCTGTGGCCCTTATTTTGGTTGCTTTGACTGCCTCGGCATGAAGTGCTTCTACAATAATTTTAAATATCGGAGAGACTTGTCTTGAAGTTTTTTCTGATTGAACAAGAAAATCGTCTTTAAATTTTTCTTTTTTTTCTAAATCTCGACGATACTTCTCATAGACCGGACCATAAACATATGGGGCAACGTCTTGTTCTATATGTTTAGTCCCTTGTAAAGTTGTATGAGCTTCTAAAGCACAAGATTTTAAATCTCTGCTGCTCTGAGCTTCTTGGGGCTCTTCCAAATCATTTGTTTGAGGCACAAGAGAGTCATCAACAACGGAGTAGACCTCTCCTATTAAAGTAAACATAATGGCGCTTGTAATTCTCTCAAAAAGATATGGAAACTTTTGAGCCTGTATTTTTCCAATTTTTATCTTTTCCCTCTCATCCACTTTCTCCTCATTCTTCTTAAGTAAGTAATCATTAACATCCTTGGGCTGCAGCGTTCCTAGATTAGGAAGCGTTTCATGCATAACCCAGTACCCAACAATGGATCGCATTTGCTTTTCGTGGTCATCATTGTTTAAAATTCCGGGGATGATGCTTTCTAAGTATGCGGCAACTTGCTGATTTCCTCCTTTGGCAGATAAAAGATACCACATTGAAGCTTCAAGATAAGAATGGGGTTCTCCATCAAGTTGTCTCAAACAAATATCAGCATATAACTCTTGAGCCAAACTATGGTTTGATTGAGCCGCACGTTCAAGACATGAAGCAGCTTTAGCAAAGTCATTAGCTATATAAAATTTAAACCCTTCGTCAGCATCTTTACAAGCTTCTCCATGAGAAATAGATATATGTTCAGCAATCCGTCTAGTTTTTTCTTCTTTAGAAAGCGTCGGCCACTCTTTCTTTTCAACAAAAGGTGCAAGATAAGAACGTGCAGTAACCTCGTCTTGTTCTTCTCTTTGTAGATAATTAACCGCAATTTTATAACTCTCTTCAGAAGAATCACCTGCATCCATCGCTTGAATTTGTTCGCTTAAGAATAAAGCAGGAATCCAAAGGGCTGATATGAAAAAGTTCTTAATTTTAGTCATTGCAGCACTTCCTATGTAAAATCATCTGCGACAGCATGCGCGATGTAAGGTTTATAGTCTTTGTCGGCAACAGGTTTTTGAAAAGCATTTGCAGGTTTTTGAAAAGCTATTCCTGTTCTATACCCATTAAACCCCCTTCTATGCGTACGTAAATCATCTTTAGGTGGATAAGCATTACATCCAGAGGCTCTAATATATACGTAAGATCCGAATTCTAAAGTATGGCAAGAACTTGCGAGTATATCTCCACAGTGCCAACACATGTCATTATACGAACAGATATCAACAATAAAATACCCATTTATAAAAGGCTTGGCTTTTTTATATTGAGCAATCTTTTCTTTTACAGCCATTCGAATGGACTGTTCACTATGAAAATACTTCATTGCAAAGATTTTTTGAGGTTGCTCACTCATCATTTGAGAGTGAAAAGCAAGACGCTCTCCGTCAATAAAGCCATTTCCTTCTTTATTTTCTTTGTCTAAGATGGACTTGATTTCTTTAAAATCAACAGATTTAACTTCCGTTTTCTGATGACCTTGATGATAGCCCTCATTTATAAATCTTATTGTGTAGTCTTTAAAGCTTTTGAATTCTTCTCCCAATTTTTGTTCAAACAAAGAGCTTGAAACTTCAGTTGTTGCAGGCACTGTGGCACGGGCAGGAAAACCACTAGCAAAAAAATACTCGAGGTTCATTGGTTTAGTTTCGTTGAGCAAAACATGAGTAAGCCTGGCAACTGCAAAATTCGTTGTAACAGGAAATTGAAGGTCCTTTTTTTTTACTTTACTGGTACAACAATCTCTGAAGGATGTCACAATTTTTTTCATCTCTGAGTGCCAGTTGTGAGATTCTGTGGAATCAGAAAGTTCAGGATTCTCAAAAAAGCGGACCCATTTTCGACTTCCTTTAGTATCTTCATCCTTCGCCTTATGCTCTTTTATTTCTGAGATAGGAACGGAAGGAGATGCTGCAATTGTTGCACATTGATGAAAAAGATTTTTTTTGGGTGGTATTGGAGGGAGTTTCTGCTCTTCGCTAGAAACTAATAATGGTAACAATACAGGGTGTGTTGATAATGTGGACGGAGAAATATGATTTTCCGTGTTGTTTTTTTTCCTTTTTTCCTTCTGCTCTAATGGCTCAAAAGTTGCATCTTCTAGAGATGCTGGGGCACTCGGAGGACTATTGGATCTTTTTCTTTTTCCCGGTTTTACTGTACAGTGGTTTATGGTTTTTAAAGAAACTAGTGCAGTTTCTGGAATTTCAAAAGGAGGTGATGGCTTAATTGCTGCTCCCTTGCCTTTTCTATCATCCATTGAATTTGCTGGCGATAACAATATAGAAGTCAGTGAAAACGAAACAATAAAAGCAATAAATAAGTTTAAATAATTTTTGTTCTTCAGTTTGATTTTAATCATACTTTTCGTTCTCTCGCTTCCATCATAATGCTATTGTGTCATATCGCCTATAGATGCTTCAAACACGTTATTTTTTAATCTTATTTGCCAGCGAAGAGAGCACTGAGCCTTCCTGCTCACAAAAAGAGGTATTTGAATTTATAACTCCACTAAAGGGGCATACGCTGCAGATGTTTTTTCTATCATTTTTTTCATAAATCCAAATTTATGCAAGAGAGTATGAGAGTCTGCTTTCTCACGATCTTCTTTTATTGCTTCTAAAAAATTGTTATTTTCGAGAATATAATGGACAAAATGTTCAGCAAAGTCTTCCCAGCAATCTTGTTCAGCATAATGGGTAATAAATCCTGGCTTTCCTTTTACTCTACCATCTACCTTATGTTTTTGATGCAAGTCCAGGACGTTCCCTCTAAAAAGACGCTCTCGTTTTTCATATAATGTATGAAAACCAACAAACTGATAGGGGAACGGGATTGATCGATTGCCCTTTGTATCTACATATACTTTTTGTAACACTGTGTAGTCAATGAGCTGGCCAATTTTATGGATTAACGTTTCAGTTATTTGTCTCTTGTCTTTGTGACGTTCTACAAACACACCGCTCATGAGACCGAGATAGTTGACGATTAATAGATTATGCGAGGTAATTATTGTCGCGCTCATACCTCTTTCTGATGAGAGGTATAATGCCTTTCCTTTCATCACCTCCACAACCGATTTAGGAAGATGTTTAAGCCCATTAATAATTTCGTCAAGATATTTAATTTCATGAAGAGGAATAATATAATCTTGCAAAAAATCATATGAAATTTCCTGTTTAATTATTGGAAAATTTGCATAGTGGTTATCAGATTCTGCTTTATATTGTGTTTGAGCATTAGTGAAACCACCATATTTAGCTCCATAAACATAGTAAAGGGTATGCTTTTTAAGATTTGGAGTTGCTTTTCTACGACCCACCTCTCGGTGTCTGTTGACCCGATCTTTTACCAAAATCTCCTCTCCCTCTTCACTAAGTTTTGTACTATAATTTTCTGCCTGACCTTTCCCTTCGTTTGTATTAAATTCTATCGCGGGAGCAGCTGTTGGAGGGCATACGTGAAGGTTTGCATAGAAGAATAAAGAGTGTCGATTTAGAGCTAAAACAGGCACACCTGCCATATCAGACCATTTTCTAATGCTCTCCGCTTTTTCTTGTTTAGAGCCATCAAGGTTAAAAATTTCTCTTATAGAATTTTCATACTCTATTTCATCCATCTCATTAAAGTTTTTGAGCGTAAGGGCTGCTCCGCCTTGCTCTCCTTGTTGCTGGAGTCTAGCAAGAGTAGCTCTATCTTGATCTTCTTGATTCATAGCAAATACTTCTATGGGAAGTGGCATAATGAATCCAATGACGCTTATGAAAAACCCAGTTTGTAGAAATTTTTTTCTCATGTAAATCCTTGCAGATTTGTTGTTTAATTTAGAAAGCCTGAACTGCAACAAAAAAAATCAGAATCAGAGATGATTGCGTGCCCATTTTTTCATTTTTTTTAGAAATTGCAAGCGATTTTAAACATTTTAAACATTTTGTGGCACGCTGCTTTGGCAAATAAAGCGCACCCCCTACTTTCCATATTTCTCAAACCATTTGAGATGCTCTTTCATGACATCAACCTGAGCTGCAGGAGAGGAAATCCCGTGATCTTCTCCTCTGTACAATAAGTATTTGGTAGGGACTTTCCTGGCACTCAACGCTTGCCACATCCGCTCGCTGTCAGAGAAGGAAACGCGCTTATCTTGTTCCCCATGGATGATCAGCATGGGGGTTGTGATGTTATTCACATAACTCAGAGGAGAGGAGTTTCTGTGCAAGTCATAATCATCCCAATAAAAATTATTGCCAAAGTAACTCTTCGTTGTTAGATGGGCGTCTGTTAGGGCTATATTGGTGGTCCAATCCGAAACTCCTTCTCATGACAGCCGCTTTAAAACGGTTCGTGTGCCCAATGGCCCAGGTCGCCATAAAGCCGCCATAGCTATGTCCGGTAATAAAAAGCTGTTCTGGATCAGCGATCCCGTCTTTCACCAGAAAGTCCACGCCGGCCATAATAGCTTTGAAGTCTCCTCCTCTGAGGTCTTTCTCATTGAGATTCGTGAACCACACACTATAGCCAAGACTCCCTCGATAGTTGACAAAGAGAGTGGCATATCTTTGAGAGCTAAAAACAGCCGGAGAATAGGGACCACACCAGATGTCGCCAATAAATACCACACCAGATGTCGCCAATAAATTTTTCTGTTTCAACGGCTGCAGGGCCCCCATGAACAGAGACAATTAAAGGAACTTTTTCCCCAATTGTATAATTTTGAGGATAAACAAGGATCCCCTCAATTTCGAGACCTGCGCTGCACCCCCTTGGACTGGACAGAAACAACGGCTAAATAAACTCGTCGATTTCAGCTTCGTCACCAACTTTTGCAAATAGCTCATCATATCATGGGAGAGAATACCATTTTCCAAATCAAGATAGATTCTTAGCCCTATAGAGGGTAAATTTGGTCTTCTATACCTTCTGCAACTTGCGGAGCGCTTGCTGGGAAAATGCGGTTTATCCAAATATGTCTTTCTCTAATGCTTTGATCTGGATCAATTTTCTTTATCAGCTGAGTGACCTCTTCTCTTTCGAGTAGCTTCATCAATTCCTCCGCATCATGCCTAATATGCTCAGCATTTTCTCGTAAAACTACTGCAGTTTCAACATCTAAGCTCAGCTTCTTCTTCTCTTTTACTAAATCTATACTCGATTTTAATTTTTTATGCTCTGTTGCAATTTTTTCGAGTTCTCTTTCTAGATTACTAAGACGAAAGAGGTGTAGAATGAAATATTGAAGATTTTCTTTTCTCCATGTGTCTCCCAAAAGCTTTTCTTTTATGAAGCCATCAGGAGCAGTGCATAGCGTTAGAATAACTCCTGAAAGAGCTTCTGCAGCTTGAGTATGAAACTTAGTCACTTTCGCTTTGTGCTGAGGGCACTCAAACCTTACTATCCTATTAGCAAGAGCATAAACACCCCCGCGTTCTCCATATTTGCCGCTTTCTGCTACATATGTTCTATTTTTAGAATACCACATAAGGCTTTCTATGCTTCCACGTGGACTAGCTAGGCCCGACTCACCAAAAAGAGCCTTTAGTCCGTCTAATTGCTTCGGTTGTTCGCTGGAAAAGAGCAAGCGTATACTTTCGTTTACTCCCCAAAGATTACTCACTTTTTTTTGCACAGCAACTTCATCAAAAAAAGGAGGACGAATAGCGGGGCGTTGAGATTTCACACGGGCAGAGAGCGAACCCCCTTGATGAGAAGCTTGAGCAGGTTGACCCACGCCTACACCTACACCTACACCTACACCTGAAGCATGATCATTCTCATTCACAACTGGATCAGGTGTCTTTACAAGCATCTTTTTGTCTAAAATTTCCGCCTCTATGGATTTTTTTGCATCTCTAATAGATTTGCTATCTTCTGTTTTACGTAGAATTTCTTGGACTATTGCTGGGGCAAGGGGGATTCTGTACTTTTCACTCATCTTAGAGCAGAACTTTTCCAAAATACTTTTTCTTCCTGCAGGAGAAAGTCTATCGAACTCAATCTCAACTAACCTATCTCTGAGAGCTTGAAATTGTATCTTGTATTTGAGGGAGGCATATTGTTGATCATGAATGTCAATACCCTGAGCCAACAAGCGCTCATCTTGTTCAGTTAGTGAGGGAATCGGATAATTGCCAGTAACAATGATAGTAAGGTCTTCTATTGGGAGATAAGAGTTGAAATAAGGATTAAAGAAGCTTTTTTTCTCTGGGTCTAAATAGTCTAGAAAAAATGAAAGTGTTTGTGTTGTTGTTGTTGGATCCATCAAGATTCTGTCAAAATCATTGATAAGAAGAACAGCATTTTTGTATGTTCCATAAGATATATAGGGAACTTCAACGGTAAAAGCTGTCTCTAATCTATGTCCTGATCTTTCTTGGAGAGATAGTCTAACTGATGTTTTTTGCTGGGCCTTCTCTGCATTTAAATCAGTAGATAATGCTTGTGCAAGAAATCCTGGTGTCGCACCAGGGAAGAGATAGTTTTGGCCTTCTAAAGCAGCTTCTGAAAGATCAGCCCCTGTTCTTACACTTTTTATAAAGAGAGGAAGTCCTAAAAATTTTGCAATACTTCTTGCCGCTGTTGTTTTTCCTATGCCTGGCTTACCATAAAAGTAATAAAATCTTCTCGGAGAGCCAATATCGGAGAAAGATGAGTACTTGATTTGAGTCATGAGACGGAAAAAATCCGTTTTTACTTTATCACTATATTCGAGAAGTTCTTGAGCGGCTTCTTGTTGTTCTTGAGAAAGCGCAGGAAATGCACTTATGGTTTTTCCTGTCAAATCTAGTTGATCAAAAGGAATGTCTATTTCCCTTTTTCTTAGGGGTAACCTTAAAAAATTTCTCAAAAGATCCGTATTAAATTGTGTGTGAAATGTTTCTGACTTTCTCATGGTGAGCAGAGCGGTTTCTATATTTTTTTTATGTTCTTCACTTTTTATAAAAGGTTTTTTTAGAATATATTCTACTTCTAAATCATAAATGTCTTGTTCCTTAGTTAAGTTGTCAATGTCATTTTTTTTCTTTTGTTCTACGGAAGTTCTTAATTTGTCTAAATCTAAATTACCATCTGGTTGAAGAAACTCATTAATTGCAGACATTCCTGCACCAGTTGTTGTACCAATACTCGTTAAAGTTGCAAATATTTTCATCGTCATGAGTGCCTCTCCAGCTCCTGGCATTGCTAACATACCAAAACCAGCAGCTGCACCTAGCACTGGCCCTCCTCCTTTTAATAACTTTGAAGCAATGGACACCTTATATTTTTCCATTAGTTTGTTTACGTTTTCTAATTCTCTGTCATAAGTAGGGAAAAGATTACGTTCTAGCGCATAGATTTTTTTGCGAATCAGGTGCTCAATAACTCCTTTTTGATAGTCAGGGTTATTTAGAACATCAGCAGGATTTGCACTTGGTATGGTAAGAGTACTTTGATCATATATCGATTCATCAAAAGCAGTTGCATAAGGACTGGGACCACCTCCTGATATTGCAGAAGATTGAAAGGCTAAAAGGCTTACACTGACTAACAATAATACTTTTTTTACAAGGGGGGCTTGCTTCATTTGAGTTTCTTTAAAAGCTTTAGGTTTATACACAGAATATAATCTTTTGTTCATTTTATTGTTCCTATTTTAATTAAAATCTAAGTTTATAATTCGATCTGCTTTCTCCATCATGAAAGGAGGAAAGAGCATAAGGCTCTGAATGGGATTTTTTCAGCTTTGAAGTGGAATGACTATACGTAGAAAGCTAGTAGATTCCTTTGAAAGAATTTTCATGAAGTGGAAGGCAGACAAAACAAAGATTGCGTAGCCTACATTTTTTCGTATAACTTGTCGTTTCTA
Organism: uncultured Alphaproteobacteria bacterium; assembly: GCA_964605015.1. Taxonomy (GTDB): domain Bacteria; phylum Pseudomonadota; class Alphaproteobacteria; order UBA9655; family UBA9655; genus UBA9655. The sequence goes on from CAZSAH010000004.1 coordinate 60,222, forward strand.
CGTAGACAATACGTATGTGGCTTTATGTGTAGAAAAATATTTTACAAAAAAATTGCCTTCTTAAAGGTGTAAACGAGGCTTTCCTAAGCGCATAATGAACTACAATTTTTGAGAGTTATCTATTATATGCAAGAAGCAGAAAACATATTTTCTCAAGATTTCTTTTTAAAACATTTGTCCACCATCAATAACATCCGTTTTACAGGCCGTGAAATTGATGTGATCTCTTGCATTTTGAGTGGACGGAAAACAAGCAAAATCGCAATTCTTCTCTCTATTGAATCAACGCGGACTGTCGAAAAGCATATCAGCAACATAATGTTTAAAATTAAGTGCAACACACGAGAAGGCATTATCGATTTTATCGAAAAATCGGATGCTCTACCGTTTTTGAGAAAACATTACGCACTTCTGCAAATTGAGGGGATTTTTGAAAAAAACCTAAAGGCTATTTTAAAGTTGAAACAGGAAAAAGGAGAAAAGCTCCTCCCTTGTTTTCTAATGCAGATCGGGCAAAAAGACTCTTTTTCCTCTCATCTCATAACCCATTTAAAACTCGTCGGCGTTGCGCTTTCTACCGCAGCACGAAGCCAGCAAGGAGATTGCGGAATCTTTGTTTTTCCCAACAGGTTGGTTGAGGAAGATGTTCCTTCGCTTCTGGAAAAACTAAAATGGAAAACAAACAACGTTCTTTTCCTTCTGCGGAACAGAAAAAACAATAAGGAGATTCCTCAAGAGCTAAGAGTCCATAATGTTGTGGATTTTGCAAAGGAAAATTATTATTTTTCTTTTTTCCTTGTTCTCAAAAAGCTCTTTCCCAATCTTAATCTTGAAAAAATCATCGCCGATTTTAAAGATGATTATAAAAAGATACACAACGAGCCGAAATCACTCAAGTCTGCTTCCAACGAAGACGTCCCAACAAATCGCTCTGTTAACACAAAGTCTTATCTTTTAATTTCATTTCTTATTGTTGGGCTCATAATCGGGGGATTGCTGGCGATTCATTGGTATCAAAAAAACCACCAAGAGACTACACTTAGAACAGATCTTATACTTCCAAAAGAATCTGCCTTTCTTAACCGCCCTGAGATTCTCTCTCAAATTGATGATAAGTTAAAAAGCCAAAATGGCATTCAAGCACTCGCGCTTGTAGGACAAGGAGGGGCAGGCAAGACTACTCTTGCGCGCCAATACGCTAGCCAACAGACAGGAAAAATTGTTTGGGAAATCAATGCAGAAACTCCTGAAAGTCTTAGACTATCGTTCGAGCAGTTAGCGCAGTCTCTTTCAAAAACAGAGGAGAGTCAAAAAGTCTTAAAAGACATTCAGTCCATTAATGACCCTACAAGAAAAGAAGAGAGGGTCATACAATTTGTCAAAGAGGGACTGCAATCAAAATCAAACTGGTTTTTGGTTTATGATAACGTAGAAAAATTCTCAGATATTCAAAAGTATTTTCCTCATGATTCTACAACATGGGGACAGGGAACAGTTATTCTCACAACGCGCAATAGTAATGTTGGGAACAACAAGCATATCAACAGCTGTATTCAAATTGGAGAATTAACATCTGATCAAAAAACAAAGCTTTTTATAAAGATCGTAGATCACGATAATAAAACACTTTTTACACCTCTTCAAATGAAAGAATTAAAAAATTTCCTAGAGCATATTCCTCCTTTTCCCCTTGATGTCTCTATTGCTGCTTATTATTTAAAAACCACGCAAATCTCGTACGCAACTTATTTAGAAAATCTGCTGAGATATAACAAAGACTTTGAAAACGTACAGCAAAACCTTTTAAAGGAAGCGGGCGATTATATAAAAACACGCTACGGAATTATTTCTTTATCCTTAGAGCATATGATGCGCACTAATGAAGATTTTCGTGATCTTTTATTATTTATAAGCCTGCTTAATTCTCAAAATATTCCGAGAGATTTGTTAGAAAATTATAAAAATAAGGAGGTGGCAGATAGCTTTCTTTATAATTTGAAAAAACATTCTCTTATCATCGAAGAAATGTCTAATGCCCTTGAAACAAAGACTGCCTTTTCGCTGCATCGCAGCACTCAAGCTGTAGTCTTAGCCTACCTTGTACGGGCTCTAAATTTAGAAAACAATAAGAATTTAATAAAACAAATTGGAAAAGTATTGCATAATTATGCTGCTGAGGCAGCAGATAAAGAAGATTTTCCCAAAATAAATATCTTAGCAATAAATTGTGAGATGTTTTTGAGCCATGCCAATTTATTAACAGATTTTTCCATAGCTTCTGTAGCTGGTGAATTAGGTAATCTTTATATGCATCTAGGTAACTATGAAAAAGCAAAACGGCTCCTTGAATTAAGTCTAGTAATTTATAGAAAAACTCCTTATCAAAACCACCCATGGGTCGCTCGGACTTTGGGATGTCTAGGAAATATTTATAGAAATCTACGCAATTATGAGAAAGCGAGCCAATTCCTTAAGAAAAGTCATGCTGTTTACAGAAAAAATTCATACGAAGGCCACCCTTGGTTTGCTCGGACTTTGATATGGCTTGGGTGTTTTTATAAAGATCAAGGTCACCATGAGAAAGCAATACAATTTTTTGAAGAAGGCATTAAAATTTACAGAAAAAATTCATATGAAAATCATCCTTTGTTTGCTCGAGTCTTAGTGTGGATGGGAGGTGTTTATAGCGAGCAAGGAAACTATGAGAAAGCAAGAGAACTCCTTGAAGAAAGTCTTGTCATTTATAGAAAGAACTCATATGAAAATCATCCTTTGTTTGCTTGGGCGTTGCGGAGGTTAGGAGGTATTTATACTGAACTTGGTCGCTATAACAAAGCTAAAGATTTACTCGAGCTATCGCTTGCCATTTATAGGAAGAATTCATATGAAACCCATCCTTGGTTTGCTCGAGCTTTGACGTGGATTGGACATGTTTATAGCGAGCAAGGCAACTATGGGAAAGCAAGAAAACTCCTTGAAGAAAGTCTTGTCATTTATA
>CAZSAH010000005.1:0-58097 GCA_964605015.1 uncultured Alphaproteobacteria bacterium
GCAGATGGCCTATAAGCCGGGTTCTGTCCCTGGAAACTTGTTCCTGTGAAGGAGAAGATCCAGGAGAGAGGTATTCATCTGGGACATAAGTTACCTTATGCCTCGTGCGACCGACCCGGATAACAACCCAAAGACAGGCCCTGTGTCATCCCTATTTGGTCTTGCTCCCGGTGGGGTTTGCCGTGCCACCTTTGTTACCAAAGGCGCGGTGCGCTCTTACCGCACCCTTTCACCCTTACCTGTTTCCAGGCGGTTTACTTTCTGTTGCACTGATCCCTAGGGTCGCCCCCGCCGGACGTTATCCGGCACCGTGTCTTTGGAGAGCCCGGACTTTCCTCTGTGTTGCCACAGCACTTCTCCGGCTATCTGCTCCTGTTATATAAGCTTTTTGTGAACGTCTAACAAGCCTTGGAGAAGGCACAGGGTTTCCTGGTCCGCAAGGCCATCGATTTTATGAGGTTGAAAGTGGCGTTGGAAGGCAAGGAGGGTATGGTGCGGCGAGACAGTCTCATAGCCAATACGCGTCAGGCCCCCTAAAAGGTCGTCACAAGGTGTGTTGGTTTTAACAGGCCACAGGCCTAGATTTTCTTGGGCAAGGGTCTTCCACGGAAATAAGTGACCCGGGTCTTGTTTCCGCCGCGGGGCGATATCAGAGTGCCCCAAGACGCGGGCGGGAGGAATGGCCCATCGTGTTGTGATCTGAGCCGCAAGCCTTAATAAGGCCTCAATTTGCGCCTCAGGAAAGGGGGTGTGCCCATGGCTGTGGCCAGGATTTGCAAGCTCAATCCCGATGGAACAGCTGTTCATGTCCGTCTGGCCTTGCCAAAAACTCTCCCCCGCATGCCAAGCACGCTTATCTTCTTCCACCATCTGATAAACGAGCCCCCCCTCATCAATAAGGTAGTGGGCACTGACCTGTGAGGCCGGATTTTCGAACCACGCAAGGGCGTGAGCAGCCTCCATCATATCCGTGTAATGGATGATAAGAGCGTCAATAGGACGCGTCCGCTCATTAAAATGAGAGACAGGAATTTTAATAATTTTCATACGCTTTTTTCGTGTAATAGCAAGTGATTACCCCTGTTTTCCTATTGGCCATTTTGTTAAATACTTTGCTTTTTTATCCTATTTCTGGTATATTTTATAGAGGAGGATGTCTTATTGTTTACACAATTATGCCCCACAATGGTGAGGCATGGTACATTTTCCAGTTTGCAATATAAAATGGGGGGCTTTTCGATGCAAATGCTCATTACAGGCAAAAAGATTGAAGTTGGGAAAACCTTACGGACTCAAACAGAAGATAGAATCCGTGATGTTTGCCAAAAATATGATTTAAACCCTCTTGAAACAACAGTGACTTACTCAAAAGAGGGATCTCCCTTTCACAATATGATTCGCTGTGATCTTGAAATGCATTTGGGGCGCGGCCTTTATGTGCGCTCCCATGAAGAAACGGATGAGGCGCATATAAGCTTTGTTCAGGCTATGGAAACGTTTGAAAAACGACTACGCCGTTACAAAGGAAAGCTTCTTGATCACAAAAGAAAGCGAGGCGAGTCTTATCAGCAAGTGCCTGCCTCACGGTATGTCATTCCTTCTGAAGGGGAGCCAGAAAATGGGGGGGAAATGCCGCTGATTATTGCCGAAATCAAGGCAGAAATCCCAACCCTTACCGTCAGTGAAGCCGTGATGCATCTCGATTTATCAGAGGCGCAAGCGATTCTTTTCACGAACGTTAAACATGATCAGTTGAACGTTGTTTATCGGAGGCAAGACGGAAACATTGGGTGGATTACACCTTCTCAAAATTCTTAAAAAAAGGAGAAAAAAATGCATCAATGGTGGAGATTTTGTCTAGGAGGTTTCTTGCTTTTTCCCCAAAGTGGGTTTGCTGAAAACCAACAAGAAAAAACAATGTATCTACAGACAGATTATCCACCCGAGGCGTCTGCAGAGGCCAATGACCTTTATCAGCCCTTCTTTGCAGCGCCATCAGCAGCTAGCGAAGTGCAGGAAGAAGTCACAGAACTTACGGCGCGCGTGAAAAAGCTAGAGGATCGTGTGGCGCTTTTGGAAAAAGAAAAAAAAGCGCCGCCTTCTCCCTAAAAGATGACAATTATTATGGAATTACAAGTAATTTATAATAATAACAAACAATTAAGAAAATATCTCCAAATGGCCAACCGGAAAAATTGACCCTGGGGAAGGGCCCATGGTATAGTAAATATAAAGTGGTCTAAGACTGCAGGGACCGCCCCTTAGGATCCGAGGAATGGTTTAAACTGATCCCCTGCATAAGACCCTTATTTAGGGAGGCAACTCTTTAGAGCCTATCGTAGACTGTAGGGACCCGCGTTGGGTTTAAGGCAATCGCCCCGACAGAGATAGGAAGTTAAAAAGGTTCTGGCCAGGGCTATCTTTTCTACCCTCAGATGCAAGTCGGTAAGTGTGGAGGAAGAGAAGAATCATTGGACGACACGGACGGGCCGACAATTTTTCCCGTAAGGCTGCTTGCGGAGGCTTTTTCTATGGTAACGTCCACACACTGCCCTAGAAAACAGGGGGTAGCTTCCACATAGACAGAATGGAAATGGGGTGTTTTTCCTAAAAACTGGCCGTCTTGTTTTCCTTGACGATCCAACAATACAGGGAGGGTTTTTCCGATGTTTTGTTCATGAAAAACAAGGTGTTGAGAGTTTAAAAGCTCTTGCAAGCGCCCCAGGCGTTCGGCCTTGATGGCGTCAGGGACTTGGGTGTCCATCACTGCTGCGGGTGTTCCTGGGCGTGGGCTGTACTTAAAAGAATAGGATTGGGAATAGCCGACCGCTTGCACCAAAGATAAGGTCTTGGCGAAATCGTCCTCTGTTTCCCCGGGAAACCCAACAATAAAATCAGAAGAGAGGGCAATATCTGGGCAATAGGTGCGCAACTTATCAAGGCTGTCTAGGTAATGCTTGGCTGTATGCTTGCGGTTCATTGCTTCTAAGATGCGATCTGAGCCGGATTGTACGGGAAGATGAAGGAAAGGCATCACTTGAGGAATATCGCGATGGGCTTCCATGAGGGCCTCATCCATATCTCGGGGGTGGGACGTCATATAGCGTAACCTTTCAAGGCCCTTGACGGAGGCCAGGTATTCCATCAGTTTCCCTAGTCCCCACTCGTGCCCGTCGGGGCTTATGCCATGGTAAGCATTGACATTTTGCCCCACAAGAGTGAGTTCCTTGGCGCCCCGCTCGCATAACCTTTGCGCTTCTTCCCAGATAGCGCGCGCGGGCCGAGAATACTCCGCTCCCCGCGTGTAAGGGACAACACAAAACGTACAAAACTTGTCGCACCCTTCTTGAATGGCGAGAAAAGCGGAGGGTCCTACGTTCGAGTGTTCGTCAGGAAGATAGTCAAACTTGGATTCAACCGGGAATTCCACATCCAGTACACCCCGCCCAGGACCGTTTCTTTTATCTTGCGACCGGTGAGCGCGGGCAATCATTTCAGGGAGACGGTGATAGGTTTGGGGGCCCAGAACAATGTCCACATAGGGCGCGCGACGCATAATTTCTGCTCCTTCGGCTTGCCCCATGCAGCCTGCAACAGCCACAATCATTTTGTCGTCCTTATGGGGCCGAATCCGGCCCAAATCTGAATAGACCTTTTCTTCTGCTTTTTCTCGAATGTGACAGGTGTTTAAAATGACAAGATCTGCGGTTTCTGGTGTGTCTATAAGCGCATATCCAAGAGGTTTTAAAATATCAGCCATGCGCCCTGAATCATAAGCGTTCATTTGGCAGCCGTAGGTTTTAATATAAAGATGTTTCTGACTCATGATTCACTCATTTGTTCTGAAAGGGGGCGCGCAAAAGCCTCTACAAATCCCTTTTGGACAGCCTGAAAACTGGCAACTGCAAGGTCCTTACGAGAAGAAAACTCTTGCGCTTTAAAGGGGGGGTGGAGCTCAACAATGACTTGAACAGTGCCCATTTGAACAAGGGACCACAAATGAGGCACTAGCTCAACGTCTGGGCTATCCCATCCACACAATTTACGCATAAACCGTGGCATATGGAGAGAATCCCAGCCCGCATAGGTGATGGTGATGGGTTGAACGGTCACATTCTTTTTAAGGGCCACGTCAAAAAAAGAGCTTCCAAAGGGCAAAACGCGACACCCATCAGAGGTGGTGCCTTCTGGAAAAAGAATGAGGCTTTCCCCCTTATCAAGGTAGTGAATAAGCTTGTCAGCCCCTTCTGCAATAGCTGTGCGACTTCTGTCAATGTAGACGGATCCTTGAATCGTTGACAACCACCCGATAACAGGCCATTTGGCAACTTCTTGTTTAGCAACAAACCGGGCGGGCACAAAGGTCCCTAACACAAGGATATCCACATAACTTGAGTGGTTTGCAACAAACAACGTGGGGTGTGCCGTCGAAAGGTCGCCTTTGATAATAAGCTGATGGCCAATAGACCGACGCCAGCTAGATAATAAAAAGCGCCCCCACCAAAATCCTAAGGGCTGATAGATTTTGCTCAAAACCCAATGAATGGGGCCATAGATGAGGCACACGAGGCCCAACAACAAAAAGCGCCAAAGGGCAAGTCCATAGGCATGTGGCATCAGGTTTCCTCTGTGGATAAAGAAGAGCGGGTGTATCGTTGAGAATAACGCTCTGTCATCATTTCTTTTTTGACAATAATGCACACATCAAGGGAATTGAATTGGGTGTCAATGAAGGCCCCCTCCCCCACAAAGGCTCCAAGGCGTAAGTACCCCTTGATTAAGGGGGGAAGTTGACGGACGGCCTCTTTTGCATTGACTTGAGACGCGGGAATTAAGTTCATTTCTTGATAATGACCCTCAAGCGCCCGGGCTCTTAGCTCGGGGGGGGCTAAGTAATTATGGTAAAGATAAGACAAAGCTTGTGCGTATTCTGAGGCATCTGTTCCGTTAAAGCTTCCGCATCCAAAGCAAAGATTGACCTTGTTACGGCGGATATAGGCGCCAATCCCCTTCCACAAGAGCTGCATCGTTGGTTTTGTGCGATAATTTTTATGAACACAAGACCTCCCCAATTCCATAATTTGACCAGGAGCTGATAGAAGCTTGCTTACATCAAATTCGGTCGCCGTATAATAGCCCCCATAGCGCAAGGCGGCCTCTCGGAGCATAAAACGGTACGTTCCCACGATTTTGTTGCAGGTGTGATCAATCACCAAAAGGACATCGCAAAAATCATCAATAGGGGCCACATCTTGCTTTAAAAGGGCTGTTGTTTCATCGGGTTGGGCCCCACATTCCTCATAAAACACTTCATAGCGCAAGAGCTGGGCGGCCTTTACCTCTTCTTCTGATTGAGCCAGGCGCACTTCTAAAGGGCCTACCTTCAAAAGAGGAAGCGGTTTTGAAAACCGCTCAAAGGAAGAGGTGATCAGATCAGACATCATGGTGCTTAATTTTTTTCCCCATTTCTTTCAAAGGAATTCCATATAATTCAAGGCGGTGGCCCACAAGATGGTATCCTAAATCTTTGGCGATTTCTTGTTGAAGAGCCTCAATCCGTTCATCATGAAATTCAATGATTTGACCCGTGTGGGTATCAATCAAGTGGTGATGGTGGTCGTTTGAGGCGTCTTCATACCGCGACTTCCCCTCTCCAAAGTCATGACGATTCAAGATACGTGCTTCTTCAAATAAACGCAAGGTTCGGTAAACTGTCGCAAGACTAATTTTAGGGTCAAGTTGGCTCGCCCGCTTATAAAGCACGTCCACATCTGGGTGATCTGGGGAATCAGACAAAACACGGACAATCACGCGTCTTTGGTCCGTCATCCGTAGCCCTTTTGCTTGGCAAAGCTGTTCCAAATGAGAAAGAGTCATGCATGCCTTCAATAAAACACCGCCTTGGGGGTCGTTTAGGCTGCAACCTCACGGCGACGCTCACGATATGTGCCAAGCCCAATATCTTTTGCTAAAGCACTGCGACGCTTTGCGTAATTTGGGGCGACCATAGGATAATCTGTGGGGAGTTTCCATCGTGCCCGATATTGGTCAGGAGTCATATTATAAGCGGTTTTTAAGTGGCGCTTGAGCATTTTTAAACGGCGCCCATCTTCAAGACAAACAATGTAATCGGGCTGTACGGAGTCTTCAATAGCAACCGCAGGCTCAGAACGCTCGCTCAGAAGGAACGAGTGCCCAGAATTCACATTGCATAAGTTTCGATAAATGTCTTGAATCAGTGCAGGCAGATCTGAGGCCGCAACGTCGTTGTTTGCAACATAAGAAGCGGTAATTTCAGCGACCATAGCCATCATACCGAGGGATTCATTTTTTTCTGTCATTTTCTATCTTTCTCTTTAATTAACTTTATTTTTCTATAATACATACAAAAAAAGTAATCAACAGTTTTTTTGTATTTTTAATGTGATTTCGACGTAAAAAAGAATCGAATTAGGTAGCTGTTTGAATTTACACTCTGCCCTCCCCACGACCCAGGCTTCGCCGAGGCGAAAGGCGAGGATTATAATAACAAATAATTTAAAAAATTTCTCTCAAATGGCCAACCGGAAAATTTGACCCTGCAGAAAATCTATTATACACTATAAATATAAAATGGCAAAAGACTGCAGAGGATTTACCATGGTGGAGATGACGTTATATAGGGAGGGTGAGTTTTACAATTTTCTCAATGGATATTATAAAAACAAGTCAGATGTGATATGGTTATAGGGTTAAGGAGTTTTAAAATAAGATGAGACACAATGTTTCTGCGATGACAGTGGATCCTCACCCGCTTCAGGATGGGCGATGGGGAGCGCCTCATGATGATCTGGTGGAGGCCCGGCGTGTGTTAACCCTTGAAGCCAGTGCCCTTGAAACGCTTGCTCAAAGCCTTGATCATTCTTTTGAGGACGCCATTACTCTTTTAATGAACACCCAAGGGCGTGTGATTCTGTCAGGAATTGGGAAAAGCGGCCATATTGCGAATAAAATTGCCTCTACTTTTTCTTCCACAGGGACGCCCTCTTTTTTTCTTCACCCCAGTGAAGCCAGCCATGGGGATTTGGGCATGATTACGCCTGAAGATACTCTTATCGTTCTCTCATCTTCAGGAGAAACGACCGAGCTTTCAGATATCATCACCTATACGAAACGGTTCAACATCCCGTTTGTTGCCATCACCTTTAAAGCAGAGAGCACCCTTGCAAAAGCAGCCCACACCACACTGCTTCTCCCTCCCTCTCCGGAAGTGTGTCCTATGGGATTGGCCCCCACCACCTCAACCACCTTGATGTTGGCACTGGGGGATGCCCTTGCTGTCACACTTTTGAAGCGTAAAGAATTTTCAGAAAAGGATTACAAAAAACTCCATCCAGGAGGGGCTTTAGGGCGAAAGCTTTTGCATGTGGTTGATATTATGCGCGCTTATGAAGAGCTTCCCCTTGTCTTAAGGGGCACTGTCATGAGCGATGCGCTTGTTGAGATGACAGAAAAAGGGTTTGGATGTATTGGTGTTTTAGATAAGGATAAAAAGCTTCTGGGAATTATTACGGATGGGGATTTGCGTCGGCACATGAGCCCCTCTTTTCTCAGCCACCGGGTGGAAGACGTGATGACGCCATCTCCAAAAACAATTCTCTCCTCCTCTTTAGCAGCAGAAGCCGTGGGCATGATGAATCGTCAGTCCATTACAAACTTATTTGTCTTGGACGAGATAACCCATGAGCTGACCGGGTTATTGCGCCTTCATGATTGCTTGAAAGCAGGGGTTGCATAATGAATCTGCAAAGATATACGCGTTATGTCAAATTAATGAAAGTCATGCTGCCTTTGGGAGGGGTGTTTATTCTCGCGGTTTGCTTTGGCTGGCCTTATCTTTTCCCCCTAAACACAGAGGACTTTGTTCTCATGGATACATCTCGTCCCGACATCCGGGAAAATCATATGGTTCACCCTCAATATGTGTCCACCGATGGTCAGGAGCAACCCTATGAGGTCAAGGCGGATTGGGCAAAACAACGAACAGATTCCCTCGCTGATCTGAGCTCCCCCCATGGCTTGATCACGATCGTAGAGGGGCAATCTTTTGATCTTAAAGCAAAAACGGGAGTTTATGATAAGGAAGGAAATTTCTTAGGTTTGGAAGGGGGCGTGGTTCTAACCAGCACAGATGGATATCACGTTAAAACGGAAAAAGCTCAGGTTTCTCTTGATGCAAAGACGATTGAGGGCAATGCCCCTATTGAAGGCGAAGGCCCCACAGGCAGCATCAGAGGGCAAGATGGATTCAAGGTCGAAAGCCGTCCGGGGGGCAAAATCCTGACTCTCAAAGGGCCCTCTCGCGTTGTGATTAACGCGGCTGCTTTAAAGAAGAGTAAAACCCCATGAAAAGTAAGTTTTTTTTGCTTTTATGCCTTTGCTCAAGTGCTTGCTACGGACAAATCCTGGACCAGTTGGACGGCGGCAAAAATGACGCCCCCCTCGTTATAGATGCAGAGACATCAGTTGTGTGCGACGAGGTCGCTCGCAAATGTGTCGCCACAGGCCTTGCAAAAGCTCAGAAGGGCACCTCCATCGTCCATGGGGATGTCTTAACTGTGTCCTTTACGGAAAACAAAGAGATCACCACCATCACCGCCGATGGTCATGTACGCATGGAAACCCCCACTGAAACGGCTTATGGAGATCATGCCCATTATGATGCAGCCCTCAATCGCGTCTTGATGACAGGCGGGGACTTGAAAATTGTCACACAAAAAGAAACCCTTACCGCTGAAGATTCCCTCGAATATTGGCATACAAAAAACCAAGGAATTGCACGCGGAAAAGCCGTTGTCCAATTTCCTGAAAAAGAGCAACTTGTGCAAGCCGATACCCTTATGGTGTACTTCACACCCGCTTCGAAAGAAAACAACAAAGAAAAGACAGAACTCGACCGAGTTGAAGCCACGGGAGATGTCTTAGCCTCTGGGCCCAATGGGATTGTCACCGGTGACCGTGCTGTCTATTTTGGCAAGACAGAAATCGTTGAAATCTTTGATAATGTCAAAGTCACCCAAGGCGGCAATGTGATTACAGGCGGATATGGGCGAGCGAACCTCAAAACAAACGTCGCTGAGCTCTTTCCCCATCCCCCCAACACCACCCCCACGGGGCCTATTAAACGCATCTCTGGTGTCATTGTTCCAAAAGACTTAAAAAACAGGGAAAAGACCCCCTAAAACACCCCTATAGAGAGGCGAGGGATTTTAAGGGTGCGATGAAGGCCCACATTCAGTAAAAAGCCAAATCCCATCAACAGGGTCAGCATCGCCGTCCCTCCATAGGACACAAGGGGCAAGGGAACACCGACAACGGGTAAAAGGCCCATCACCATGGCAATATTAATAAAGACATACAGAAAGAACGTAACCGTCATCCCGATGGCCACAAAACGACCAAAGGTATTTTGAGTCGTCAGAACAATGCGAAAGCACAGCACAATTAAAAGGATATAGAGCCCAATCAGGAAGGCCCCTCCCATAAAACCCCATTCTTCACACAAAAGAGTAAAAATAAAATCCGTTTGCTTTGCGGGTAAAAAATTCAAGGACGATTGGGTTCCTTGCATGAACCCTTTGCCCCAAAATCCGCCTGATCCAAGGGCAATCTTTGATTGGGTAATATGGTAATCTGCCCCAAGAGTATCTTGAGTCGAGCCAAAAAAGGTTAAAATTCGTTTCTGTTGGTACTCATGGAGCAAGCTCCACAAAAGAGGAAGACTTGCGCTCAGCCCGAGAAGGGCTGCTGCAAAAATCCACAAGGATACGCCGGCTGCGAAAAAAAGGGTTCCACCCATCAAGAGAAGAATCATGGCCGTTCCCAAATCTGGCTGCCGCAAGACCAGAAGAACAGGCACCAGAATCAACGCAAGAGGGAAAAATAGTTTGGAAAAAGAAAGAGGCAATGTTTGGTTGTGAAAATAGCGCGCCAAGGCCATAACCAGGGCGATTTTCATTAATTCAGAGGGTTGAAGCTGGATGATATAAAGATCAATCCAGCGTTGTGCGCCCATACCTATAAAGCCTAAAAACTCAACGCCACATAACAACAGCAAGGAAATCCCATAAAAGACATAGGAAAAATGAAACCACCACCTGAGGTCCGTACACGCAAGAGCCAGCATGATCACAAACCCCACACTAAAGCGAAGAATTTGCTTTGAAGCCCAGGGATGGATATCGCCTCCCGCGGCTGATATCAACAGCCCCCACCCCATGGCAGAGATAAGAAGAACAAGAAAAATAACGCTCCAATTCAAGCGCTTAAGCTTTTGAATAAGGGGGAGGAACATATCTCGTGTCATGGGTGTGTTTCTCTTTCAAGACGTTGGGCCTCTAATAAAATGTCGCGGGCGGCTTGAGTCGCAAGGCCTGAGCCCCCCGCATGCTCCACCACAACAGAGACAGCATAGCGAGGGTCATGAAGGGGAGCATAACCCACAAACAGACCATGTTCTCGATATTTCCACGGCAAATGATAGGTCTTCGTTTGACCCGCTTTGCGTTGCTGTAAAGTAATGCGGCGCACTTGGCTCGTTCCCGTTTTGCCCGCCATTTCCATGCCCTCAAAAGGAATGCGCCAGCGATAAGCCGTCCCTCGAGGATCATTGGATGTGGCCTCCATAGCTTTTAAAACAAGCGCTAAGTAATCCTTATCATACCCCATCTCTTGGAATGAAACAGGTTCTGTTCCTTCCAAGCGAGGAGTGATCCTTTTTCCCGCCGCCAGGCGCGCAACAGCAATCGCCAACTCTAGCGGCGTTGCAAGCATATAGCCCTGCCCAATGCTCATTTGAATTGTGTCGCTGACGGTCCAATGTGTGTTCTTTTGCTGTTTTTTCCACTCTTTTGTGGGAACAAGCCCTTTTTTAGTGGAAGGGAACCCCTCAAAACCACCACTTCCAAGGCCGATATCCTGGTAAAAAGCGGACAAGCGATCCACCCCAAGTTTCTTGGCAATTTCATAAAAAAAGACATCGCAAGATTCAGCAAGGGCACGTGACACATTGACGCTCCCATGGCTATGCATGCAATGAAACTTATGATCGCCCACATAAATGTAGCCTGGACAATGAATTTCTGTATTTGCGTCAATAACGCCGGCTTGAAGAGCTGCTAATGCTACGAAAAGCTTAACTGTCGATCCGGGAGGATAAACCCCTGAAATAGCTTTATTCGTCAAGGGTCTATAGGGATTATCCCTAAGCATTCCCCATTCCTTATGACCAATCCCTTGGGGAAAAAGATTGGGATCAAAAGAGGGGGTGGACACAAGGGCTAAGATATCCCCATTCCGGATATCAATCACAACGGCAGAGGCGCTTTCACAAGACGAGAGCACCTCTTGCGCGTAAGCTTGAAGGCGGGCGTCCAGAGTGAGGTGAATGTTTTCTCCGGGGACACTGGCGACTTGGTGAAGTTCACGCACCACCTTACGCTTTGCATTGACTTCAAAGGCACTATAGCCCGGAGTTCCACACAAGCGCGCCTCAAAGTGTTTTTCAAGCCCCCCCTTTCCTATTTTGATTCCTGGAATGGGGGGGGAGGAGCCTTCCTCTTGTTCCGTCTCAGACGGCGAGGCCACATAGCCCAACAGGTGAGCTCCACAAAGTTTTTCTGGGTATTTGCGCACGGATCCAACCTCAACAGAAAGACCGGGCAAATCAGCGGCACGCAGCTCAATCGCTGAGACTTGAGGCCAGGTCAGATCATCCCTGAGAATTAATGAATCAAGACCTCGTTTCTTTCGAATTGTTTTGAGAGTCTCATGTGTTTCTTCGTCAGACAAGGGAACGAGTGTGGAGAGAACTCCAAGAGTTTCCTCGATTTTATCGCGTTTATCCGTTAATAACACAAGGCGAAAACTTGTTTCATTTTGGGCAAGCGGAACCCCCTTGCGATCATAAAGTTGACCCCTCAACGGAATAAGCGGACGGGTCGCAATGCGATTTCCCTCAGCAAGAAGATGATAATGCTGTCCCTCAAGAATTTGCAGGACATACATCCTTCCTAAAAGAACAGCGATGAGAAGAAGCTGAAAAACGCCGAGAAAAAGAACGCGGCGAAGAAATTGTGTGTTTTCCCTTTCAGACATAAGACCGTAATCGCCTGTGAAGATGGCTTAGAATCCATGCAAAAAGAGGATACAAGGCAGTTCCATAAAACCATGAAACACCAAAGGACACCCCTCCCCCCATCAACAGCCCATACAAAAACAAGAAAAGAAAGCTATAGAGGCCAAAGGTTGCCCAAATTAAAGGAAAACTATAGGAATTTAAGAATGGACGTGCATATTGGCTCAAAAACCCACTGATCATCAAAAGAACTGACGAAATTCCCAGTTCATTTCCCATCAGGGAATCATAGAAAAGACCAATCCCCAATAGGCTCCCAAGAGGAAGCCACTGGGGGCAGAAAACAACCCAATAATACACAGGAATCAGATAAAGGGCTGGAAGCACGGGATAGCCCCCGATCCACACTGAACTGCCCCCCATGATGAGGGCAAGAACACTGAGAAGAGGAATACATTTTAAAAAAGGGACAAGGAATTTCATGACGACTCTATTCACCTTCTAGGGCGCGCCCTACCTCTTGGAGGACCTCGTCAGGCTGAGGCTTGAGGATGCGCACCCATTCAAGGGTACGGAAAGGCACAAAGGGCCGAACGCGAATTTTACCATTGGAAATATCATCGACAATGCCTACGGATAAGCCTGCAGGAAAAATTCCCCCAAGGCCTGAGGTGACAACTTTCTCTCCTTTTTGAATCTTTAGCGTATCACCCACATAGACAAGGATTGGCAGAAAAGTCCCCTCTCCCGCTAAAATTGCCTTTTGCCCAGAGGTTGCCGTCATGACAGGAATCCTTGAATTTATGTCATTGAGAAGCAGAACACGTGCCACATGCTTTCCCACCTTTTCAAGGCGCCCCACAATGCCTTCGGACGCGACAACGGCTTGATTCTTTTCAAGCCCCTGTTTTGCGCCGGCAGCAATCAAGAAAAAGTGATGCAGCCCATCGTAGGGGCTAGACAGAATACGGGCGGTCAGAGGGTGGTATGTTTCAAAAGAGGACACAGTTAAGTTTTGTTTTAAAACAGCATTTTCATGAGCCAATGGCTCTAGGGCCTGGAGTTTCCATTTTAAAGCTTCATTTTCTTGAAGCAAACGCGCATGGTCTTCTTTCAAATGGGTGAAAGAATAGCTTTCCTTAAAAAGCCCCTGTGTCTGTTGAAACGGGTGGATAAATGTTCCGTGAATCCAGGCCACACTTTCAAAAAGCCCTTGTTGAAAAACGGTGTAAAAAGGGGTGTGAAATCGAAGAGCCCCACCCCCTACCAAAAGCAAAAGGAACATCACCAGTCCAAGCTTTTGCCTCAATTGGTAAACGCGAGAAGGATAGGGATTTGCAGTGGGCTTTAAAGGGCCCGGTTTTTTATGGCGGACAAAAAGAGGCACACCCGAAACCCCCTTAAATACTAATCAAAACATTTTTATGATGGTTCATTAAATCAAGGGCTTTTCCGGTTCCTAGGGCGACACAAGACAAGGCGTCTTCTGCAAGGACAACGGGAAGGCCTGTTGCTTCTCGAAGCAAGACATCTAGGTTTGTTAATAGAGCCCCGCCCCCTGTTAAAACAATGCCGCGGTCCACAATATCAGCCGCAAGCTCAGGGGCTGTGTTTTCAAGGGCAAGCTTGACGCCTTCCACAATAGCTGCCACAGGTTCACTCAAGCTTTCAGCAACTTGTCTTTCTGAGATCGTAATTTCTTTAGGGATTCCATTAATAAGATCACGCCCCTTAAGCTGCATTGTGCGTCCCTCGCCTGATTGAGGGGGAAGAGCAGACCCAACACCTTTTTTGATACGTTCAGCACTGGCCTCACCAATTAAAAGATTATGCTGGCGACGAATGTAGCTGATGATGGATTCATCCATTTTGTCTCCCCCAATGCGCACAGAGCGGGAATAGACAATGCCCCCAAGGGAGAGCACAGCCACCTCTGTTGTGCCTCCTCCGATGTCAACAACCATGGAGCCCGTGGGCTCGGTGACAGGTAGCCCAGCTCCAATAGCGGCTGCCATGGGTTCTTCAATTAAATAAACACTTCTTGCACCAGCGCTTTCAGCGGATTCTTGGATGGCGCGTCTTTCAACGGCCGTGGATCCAGAGGGTACACAAATAATCACCCGAGGGCTGACAAATCTGCGCCTTTTGTGAACTTTATGCATAAAGTATTTGATCATTTCCTCAGCAACTTCAAAGTCTGCGATCACCCCTTCTCTTAAAGGACGAATGGCTTGGATGTTCCCAGGCGTCCGCCCAACCATGAGTTTGGCTTCCTCCCCCACAGCCAGAACTTGTTTTTTATCGCGAGAGGTGGAAATGGCAACAACAGAGGGTTCATTCAACACAATCCCTTGTCCTTTTACATAAACAAGAGTGTTGGCTGTTCCTAAGTCAATAGCCATATCTGAAGAGAGCCTGCCAAGTAATCTTGAAAACATTGCCATGTGTACTCCATGTGAGTGTTAGAAAAGGGACTGTTTGCCCCCCGTGATGATACCAAAATATACTATACCCAAAGGATTTCAAGAATTCGGGTAGGCGCCCAAGTGGTGAGCCCGAGGAGCGTATTCTTATACGTGACCGAGGGCGAATCCCGAAGGGCAACGCCCCCGAAACTTGAAAGGCGAAGGGTATATTACTAAACCTTAAGCATACTTATAGTGATATAGCATATTCTTTTCCACTGCACAGCTTTTTTTTGGCAAATGTGAGGGAAGCTGGTCTTTCGTCTTATTTTCTGGCATACTCTTCTCATGGACTTGAAAAACAATAAGAATTAAGAAATTCAATGGCGCCTGAAGAAAACGTTATCCCCAAAATTTCTTATTTTCGGCGAGGATTGGTAGAAAACCATCCCCTTGCCAAGGTTCGTCAATTTCTTTTTGGCCACCCTTTAAAAACGTCTCATCAACAAAAAGAACGGTTGGGATTTTGGCTAGGGTTTCCCCTCTTAGCTGTTGATACAGTGTCTTCCCTGGCGTATGCCACAGAAGAAATTCTTCTCGCCCTTGCGATTTTGGGGACCCAGTCTTTTTCCTTATCCATGCCCATTACGGGCGTTATCGTTCTGTTGTTGTGGTCTTTGGTCATCTCTTATTCTCAGACAGTCCAAGCCTACCCTCAAGGAGGGGGCGCCTATATTGTTGCAAAACACAATATTAGCCCCTTTTGCAGCATCCTTGCGGCAAGCGCTCTCATTCTTGATTATATTCTTACGGCGGCTGTTTCAGTGACGGCAGGCGTAAGGGCCATTACGTCCGTGTATCCTCACCTTCTTTCCTTAGCAACCGAACTCTCCCTTATAGGGATTTTAATCTTAGGATGGCTTAATTTACGCGGCATCAAAGAATCAGCGCGTGCCATTTCTCTTCCCGTTTATGCATTTATTCTTATGGTGGTCGTCCTCTGTGTTTTAGGCATTTTCACCTCTCCCCCAGAAAGTAGCGGAGGCACTGTTGCTCAAGAAACTGATATTGTGTGGTCTTTTTTAACTGTTTTCATTGTCTTGCGAGCCTTTGCAGGAGGATGTACGGCGATGACAGGGATCGAAGCCGTTGCGAACGCGGGGCGCGTCCTCAAAGAACCCACAAGCCGCGTGTCTCAGCATATATTAATTGCCATCGGCGTAACCGTTGCGATCTCTTTCTTTTTGGTGACCAAATTGGTGAGTGATTTTGGGCTTGTTCCCTTGCCCACAGAAAGCATCATTAGTCAGCTGGCACGCCATGTTTTTGGAAATGCTTTCTTTTATACAGTTTTTCAATTTTTAACGGCTGGCATTCTTTTTTTAGCCGCGAACACTGCTTTTGCTGGATTCCCCCAATTGGCGGCCATGGTGGCGCAAGACCAATGGCTTCCTAAGCAATTAAATGCTGTGGGGGACCGCCTTGTTTTTTCCTATGGAATCACGTGGCTCACCCTTATTTCTTGTTTCCTTGTGATGATCTTTAAAGGCAATACGCACGCCCTTATTCCTCTTTATGCAATTGGTGTCTTCAGCGCCTTCACCTTAAACCAGCTGGGGATGACACGCTTTTGGGCAAAAGCCTCTCTCCAGGAAAAGAAGAAACAATCCTTTTCTTGGAAAAGGCTTGTGGCCTCTCCCCACACAAAAATGCTTATCAATGCCTGTGGGGCCCTTTTTACCTGGCTAGCTCTGCTCATCACCTTTCTAACCAAGTTTAAGGAGGGCGGGTTTTTAATTTTTATAGCCATCCCCATCATGATTAGCATTTGTTATACCATTCGCACCCATTACCAACGAATAGAAAAACAGTTAGCCGTCACGCCGCAGTCTAAAAAGATAGATACCCTTCAGCGCTTTTCTGAATCGATGGATCGACCTATCGTTGTGCCCGTGTCTCGCCTTCATCGGGGCACCTATAAGGCCCTCGCTTTTGCGCGGGAGGTGAGCAAAAATGTGACTGTTCTTATGATTGATCTTAATGCGACATCTGTTGAAACCACCTGTAAACAACTTGAAGAGCTTGGCTGGGGGTTGCGGGTGGTGGTGGTGCCCTCTCCTTATCGCTCAATTCTTCGGCCCATCGTTGACTACGTCCATCATCTAGATAGACTTAACGATCAGCTGGTAACGGTTATTTTGCCAGAAATCGTTCCCGCAAAATGGTGGCAACACTTTCTCCACAACCGCACCGCCAACGCCATTACCCGAGTTCTTTCCTGGTCAGAGCATATCCCTAACCAAGCACGTATTATTATCAATGTCCCCTTTCATGTGAAAAACTAAGCCCCTCTTTATTAAATATTAAGACTTCTTCTTTATAATTGTAATTGCTTAATTATTTAAGTTAATACACAAATAGGAGATGTAAAATGATGTATAAAGAATGTATTGACGCTTGCTTTGAGTGTGTCAAAGCGGCTGAAAGATGTGGGTCTGAGTGCAAGGACTCCAAAGAGTGCCCCTCAGGCAAGGCCTGTTGTATGTCATGCGCTGAGATTTGCACCCTTGTGGGGCGTCTCACAGCAAGAGGATGCTGCGGCAAAGACTTCTACGCCGTGTGTGCAAAAATTTGTGATGACTGCACAAATAAATGCGGAAAAATGGATAATGAGCACGCAAAGTGCTGCGCAACAGCTGCTAAAAAGTGTGCGGACGCGTGTCGCAAGTGCCAAGAAGATTGTGCTAAGCACGCATAAAGGGTAGGAATGGGGAATGGTTACCTTTAGATTCCTCATATGAACCCTTTTGGTCTTTATATTCATTGGCCGTTTTGCCTCTCTAAATGTCCCTATTGTGACTTTAACAGTCATGTCCGGGAAAACGTGGAGCAGGCACGCTGGGCGTCAGCTCTTCTCAAAGAGCTGACCCATGCAGCGCAAAGCAGTCAACAAGGCACCCTGACGAGTATTTTTTTTGGGGGAGGCACCCCCTCCCTGATGGATCCTGAAACTGTGGCGTCTCTTATTGAAACAGCCCAGTCCCTTTTTCCAACCGCTCCCACTTTGGAAATCACTTTAGAAGCGAATCCCAGCACGGTAGAAGCCAAAAAATTTGAAGCGTTTCGGAAAGCGGGCGTCAATCGTCTGTCTATAGGCGTTCAATCTCTTAATGATGAGGCCCTTTCTTTCTTAGGGCGCCATCACTCAGCCAAAGACGCGCTGAAAGCCCTGGACATTGCGGCGACATACTTTCCTCGCTTTTCCTTTGATTTGATTTATGCACGCCCCCATCAAACAGAGGCTGCATGGAAGGCCGAGCTTGCCGAGGCCTTGACCTACGCTAAGGGACATCTTTCTCTTTATCAGCTGACGATTGAACCCCAAACGGCTTTTGCCACACGCCTTGCGCGGGGAGAGACAATGAGCCTTGAAGAAGATCCCGCCGCCTCCCTGTATGAATTGACGGAAAAGATGATGGAGGACGCGGGCATGCCCTCTTATGAAGTGTCTAATTATGCAACCCCTTCTCAAGAATGCCAGCATAACCTTTTATATTGGAACTTTGAAAATTATATTGGCATTGGGCCGGGCGCCCATGGACGCGTTACGCATGACGGAATCAAGCAGGCTACCTTTCGCTATAAAGCTCCAGAAACCTGGCTGGAAGCCGTGGAAAAGGACGGGCACGGGCGTCAAACTCTCCTGCCCCTTTCTGCAGAGGAACGGCTTCAAGAAGTCACCCTCATGGGACTGCGCCTGACACAAGGGCTCTCCCTCAAACGCCTTGAACAAGAGACAGGCCTTACCCCAGAGGATGCGTATTATGGGCTGGACTACCTGGAAAAAGAGGGGCTTTTGGTGAGAACACCCACCCACCTGATTCCCACCTTTTCAGGGCGCCTCAAGCTCAACAGCCTCATTGCGTTTTTACTCAAAAAGTCTGCTGAGCCGGGCTCACGGTCCTAAATCCTGTGGGAGAGACTTCAAGCACTGCAAGCCCTCGCTCATTTAAGCCTTGAGGCGTTAAGCGAAAAAGCCCCTCTGTCCCTGCAAACCCTTGAGAAAAGGTGAGGGTATCGGAGGTGTAGCCTTTGTCAGCTAGGGCCAAGGCCAGGGCAATGGCATCATAGGCAAGGCCTGCAATGCGCGGAGGGGGGTGCCCATAGGCTTTTTGAAAGCGAGCCTCAAAGCTTTTCCGGTCTTCCGAACTTGTGGAGGCAAAAAGCCCCCCATCAAGCGCCAACATTTGAGCCGTTTCTGGGGCGTCCCATTGCCCACTGCCGACAATCTTAAGGGACCCTTGAGACCCCAGAAGATGCAGGAGTAACGCCAAGTTTTCTCCCCCTTCTGGAATCACAAGGGCGTCAACTCCCTTGCTCTTATAGGTGGTGAGCTCTTCTAAAAGACGCTCATTCCCTGGGTTGCCCTCGAGGAGGTCTCCCTTTGTATAGGACGTAATACCAACCACCTGGATAGCCCCTTGCGACTCAAGACGCTTTAAGGTTTGATTGACTAACGTCCCGTATTGATCGTCAGGGGTAAAGGCCGCAATTTTTGTAAGCCCTTTTTCCTTTGCGTAAGTAAGAACCCGTTCGATTTGTTGAGAGGGCAAAAAGCCCAGAACATATACGCCTTGTTGTGCGATCGCTTGGTCTGTTGAAAAGCAAATAAGGTTTACTTTTCGGGTCGCAAGCAGGGGCTTTATCTTTTCAACTTCTGGGGCAAAAACAGGGCCAATCAACAGCTCGGCCCCCTCATCCAGTGCTTTTTGAGCGGCAGCATGCGCATCTTGAGCTGTATCTTGAGGGAGCAAGGTAATAGACGAGGATTCTCCTTCAAAAAGAGCAAGTTCTGCAGCTTCAAGCAACCCTTTGCCCAGCTCTGCATGGGGACCAGACAGGGGTAACAGAACCCCTATCTTATGGGTCGCCGGGGCAACAGGGAGCGGAGGGGGAGGCGGCAAAAGAGGCTTCACCTGGGGGGCCGGCGGGGCCACAACTGTGGGGGGAACCTGTGGTGCCTTAGGACCACAAGACGTTAATCCTAGCGAAAGGATTCCCCCTATTAAAAGCCCTATTATTCTTGTCATTGTGAATCTCCCTCGTAAAATGACTTTTAAAATACGCGTTTATGGGGGGTAAGTCTAGACCCCCTCACTTCCCCTTCGTCACAAGTTTTAAGAACAAAACACACCCTGCAAGAAAAAGAGTAACGGCATTTGCCATAATGAGAGAGAAAGAGGAAATAGCGATTCCATAAATAAGCCACAGAAGAACGCCTGTGCACATAAATGAATACATAAGCAAGGAGATGGAGCTCGCATCACGCGTTTGCCATATTTTGATCACCTGCGGCAAAAAAGAAAGGGTTGTCAGCACCCCGGCCGCAATACCGATGTATTCAATGAGGGGGACCATTTATTCTGCATTCTCTAAGTTGTTTTCTACCTTGCAAATTAGTATACGCTATACTAATTTGCAAGGAGAAAACGTCATCGCGAGGGAGCGCAGCGACCGCGGCAATGATGGTATTTGTTAACTTTTTTACTTGTATTCAATCACTCTGGCTGTTTAGCTTCCTAATTGAGTCACCTTTTTGACCTTATAAACGAGCGCTGGTCCGATTTTTTCCGCAACTGTCCCAATGCTATCGTGCCTTTCACCCTCTGTTTCTTTCGTGCTTGCCAGAACATCACCAAGATTTTTTTCATCAACCCACATAAAGCCAATTGTGATGATGTCAGAAGGATCATCTTTGTTTTCACCGCTTAGGACGTAGGTGGGGTAAGGGAAATAATGAGCCTGATCCTGTCCTTCCTTCAAAGGTGGAAGCCACGCTTTGTGGAAATCTTCATAGGTCTTCCCAGGATGAAGTTTACGAAAGAGCACTCCAAAAATTGGAGGAGGGAACAGGGTAGGAGCCATTTCTCTGAAAAAGCTTTCTTGTTCAGCCTCAGGCAGGGCGCGAAACTTCACAAGAGCCTCTTTGATTTTTCCTTGTTGTAAAAGAGTCTTAATTGCACTCATTTTTTCTTCCTCCCACACTAATGTGCATTTTATAATATAGTAATATTTATATTAATTTCTGTCAAGAAGAACCTTATTTTATTTAGGCCTTATTGCACTTAAAAAGCTTGATTTTGAGGAAAATTTGTCACAAAGTGTAAACATAAGATGGTGAAGGCTACCATAAAGCTCTCCTCTTTTCCTCACACCCTGTGATGCCCATTAATTAACATAGGAGATAATAAAAATGAATTTTAAGAAATTAACGACAACAACAGCTGTAACAACCATGCTGCTCGCAGCCTCCTCGTTGGCTCATGCAATGAACCCAGACGCAAAAGAAGATGACACCCACGCCTCGTTGGCTCATGCAATGAACCCAGATGCAAAAAAAGATGACGCCCACGCCTCGTTGCCTCATTCAGTGCCCTCAACAGGTTGGAACGAGGCTGATAGCATGACGCCAGCTCTAGACAGTCGTATCTTCTACATGGATCCTTCGCAGGAACTGGTTGGTGCAGAAGGTCCTTCTCCTTCTAATCTAGCTATTCTTGTGATGCTTCTTGAAAACGGTCCTCATGTTTTGATGTGTAAGGATTATGACCCGAGACGTGGGGCGGATGGTGAGCTACGTCCGACCTCTGGCGCTCTTAAAGCTTCATTTGGGTTTACTCTTTCCAAAGATCATAAGTTTCAAAACTCAGTCGAAGCCCTGCGAAGAGGTCCTGCCAATGAGTCACTCTACAACTTATTTAATGTGATTAACCCAAAAAATATAATAACCCCAGAGTTTGTTCATTTTGAAGAATCACTTGGTTGGGGACCAGCGGTTAACGTACCTCAAGTCGTAAAAGGCGCGGATGGCGCTATGATGAAGCCTGACGAATCTGAAGGGATTCTCACCTATTTGAATGAAAAGGCACGTCAACAGTTTGAAGAAGGTAAAGCAGAATCTACGGATCCTACGAGACCTTCTATGAAAGGACGTTTTAGGGATTTTATGTACATGCCTTTAGAGTTACTCCAAAATACCGGATCTCTCGACCCTGCGGTACGTGATGAAGATAAATTTCTCTCGATCGAGGTCAATGGTGAGACAGTGAGGCTTTGGGATGAGGGTCAAATGCGACATCATCTGATCCCTGCTTTACGAGCGTTTACAGATAGATTCTATGGACGGTAGGAATGTGGGGAAAAGAATACCACTCACGACTGGGACGTCAGCATAACAACAAAACCCTTGTCGGAGTTGCATAGCCCTCTTTAAAAATATCGAGGGCTTGCGTACAGGGCTTTGTCTTGGGTCATGTTGAGTTCTTTTCCTGCTATAAATTGGTGAAGGAAGTCAGTTCCTGGTATGCCATTGGCATTACCAGGGGCTGACCTTTCCTTCATCGGTTTCAAGCGTAATTTTTTGTCATCTTCCGTTATGGAGACCTGACAATTAGAATCCCGAAGGGCAACGCCCCCGCAGCAGACAAGGCGAAGGGTATAGCAGCTAAAACGCTAGTGTTTGTAAAGGTTTGTAAAACTACCAAATGGCCATTTGGTTTTAGTTCTTTTACGGTTTTCGATCCGAGTTTGTGCAAACTCCTATCTCGAAACGTTACCAGGGAACACAGCTGTACGAACATACTTTCCCTTCCCATTTTGGCCCCTTCTCACACACGCATTTCATACCTAAGAAATGACATTCCTTCACGCCAAAGCTGTCGCACTGTCCGGTTCCGCAATTTGGGTAAAACACATTTGAGCAAGCCGTCGTTGGCTTTATTGAGAGTATGGAAATTAGCCCCACCGCTAAGACTAGGACTGATGTCTGGAAAAATTTATTCATGGTTGTGCTCCTTTCATGTTAATCTATCTTCTTCTTGTTTATTGAGTTGGCATTTATTAGGCCAATTCACCAACTCATTATGAGTATGATATGCAATTTAGATTAAAATCTCGTTAACGTCTGAAAGTTCTCATGTATTGAGCCCTTTTCTTTTTATAAGGTGGGGAAAATTCCAAAGCCCCAAACAGGGGCCTGAAGAGAAATCCTCCAGGCGCCCCGTTTGAGACCTTTGCCCCCCAAGGGGATATTTTGCTGCTGCTCCTGAAGAGTAAAAACAATAAAAACCCAACGCGCCACACGCTTCTTCAGGCCTAACAGGGTTAAGGTTAACCCTGCCAAGAACGAAACATAAAAATTCCACCCCGCCCTTGCGAGCAAGGTGGTGCCTTTATGTTTACAAAATATCCTCAGAAGACGGCGCGGACACGCGCTGTTTAAGGCGCTCAATCTCCGCATCTTTTGCTTCTATTAACATACGGTGCGTCAACTGCAGCTGCTGCAACGTCTCTCGGGTAAACTCAAATTGAGTCCACGCTTGAGAAAAACCGCGGGCTGTTGTGTTGAACCGGTCTGTTAGTTGTTGAAAAAAATGCTCGTATTGAGCTAAGGTAATATTAGCCATTGTGACTACCTCTTGCAGTTATGATGGTTAGCGGTGGGCGTATAGTTGAAGCATACGTTCGCCGCGCCCTCCCCCAATGGGAGGACATCAATAACGCTACTCCCTTTTTTTGCAAAAGAAAAGCGAAAAATTTAGAAAAATTTTGTCAATTCATGTGTATAAATTTCAAGGGTGACAGAGCGACAATATCATTGTAAAACTTTAGGAAGACAATCCCTCTTTCCTTACGAAAAGGTGCTTTTGATGACATTTGAAGATCTTCCCACCACCCTTCCTTTATATGCAGCTGAGGGGACAGTTTTGTTGCCTCGGGCGCAGCTCCCTTTGATTGTTCAAGGCGTCGAGGAAAAAGCCACTGTAGACCGCGCCCTCCAAGACGGCCACCGTCTTTTAGGGGTGATTCAATCCAACCCAGAAGGGGGCCATTTTCAAAAGGGATGTGTGGGACGTATTATTAGCTTCCAGGAAGGGCCTCGGGCGTTTGTTGTACTGGGAGGGATGTGTCGTTTTAACGTTCATGAAGTGTTTGAGGGCTTCGTCAAAAAAGCACATGTCAGTTATGTCGGGTATGAGCAAGATTTAGAGAATTTTTCTGTCGATCCCCTTGTTGATCGTCCGCGCTTATTAGGGCTTTTGAAAGAGTATTTGCAAGAGCAAGACATTACAGCCAATTGGGATGAAATTAATCGCGCCAGCGATGATCTTATCTTGAACTCTTTAACCATGGCATGTCCGTTTGAGCCCCTTGAAAAACAGGCGCTTTTAGAAACAACGTCTTTGTCTGAACGATGCGACATGATGATTGCTTTAATGGAAATGACTTATTCTCCCTTTCAAGGACAACGACTTGTCTTACACTAACGTCAGTTCGACGCCGAGGATTAGAGAACTGTTTGAATTTACAATATTATCATCTCCTTTGTTTGTCATCCTCGGTCTAGAAAAGGCTTGTTTTTCGAAGAAAAACAATGACTTTTCTTGAACCGAGGATCTTATTCGTTGCGGACAAGATCCCCGATCAAGAAGTTCTAAGATTTTCTTTGAAAATCAAGAACTTCTAAGTCGGGGATGACAAGTGAGGGGATGACAACCGAGAACAAGGTATACAATGAGTGTATCATTTTTACGTCAAACTGACGTTACACTAAGGGGGCCCGCATGAAATTAAACCCAAAACTCTTTGACATGCTTGTGTGTCCCCTCACCAAGGGTCCCCTGCGCTATAACCAAAACACACAAGAACTGATCAGTCTCCATGCAAAACTAGCCTATCCTATTCGCGATGGCGTGCCCATTATGTTGATTGATGAAGCAAGGCCCCTGGAGGAAGGAGAGGTTTAAT
The DNA here is from genome assembly GCA_964605015.1 of uncultured Alphaproteobacteria bacterium. Lineage (GTDB taxonomy): Bacteria > Pseudomonadota > Alphaproteobacteria > UBA9655 > UBA9655 > UBA9655. The sequence goes on from CAZSAH010000005.1 coordinate 24,328, forward strand.
CAAACGCGTGCCCCCCTCCCCTCCCCCTGTTTTTACAATTCCATCAGGATGTTCCTTTCTTGAAAATCTTGCCAAAGGGCTTTTGAAAGAAGAAAAGAAGGATCCCTTTCGTTTCAGTCAGATGGAAATCTTTCTTCCCTCTCGGCGGGCGTGTATTGAGCTCAGCCGCGCCTTGATACGTCAAGGGGACGGCAGGTGTTTATTGCTTCCCAAACTGTCCCCCTTAGGGGATTTGGATGAAGACGAGGAATTGCTGCGGTCTCCTCAAGACGACCTTGACATCCCCCCCCTGATCTCCCCTTTCACACGCCTGGGGCTTTTAACAAAGCTTATTGAAGACTATGCAAAAAAAACGGACCTGCCCTCCTCCCTTGCTCTTTCTTTTAAATTGGCCAAAAGCCTGGTGAGCCTGATGGACCAGGCAGCGATTGAAAATGTTCCCTGGGAAGGATTGGTGCATCTTGTCCCTTCAGAATTTGCCGCCCACTGGCAGCTTACCCTAGATTTTCTCAATATCATTACCTCCCATTGGCCACAGATTTTGGAAGAAAAAGGGGTGATGGAACCGTACCCTCGCCATCATCGTCTTGTGGATCTATTAATCGCCCGTTGGGAAAAGTCCCCCCCATCTCATCCCATTCTGGGGGCAGGATCCACAGGGACAATGCCAGCCACAGCGCGCCTTCTTCAGGCCATTGCGACCCTTCCCCATGGGCAAGTGATTGTGCCAGGGCTTGATCTGTCCTTAACAGAAGAAGAGACGGACGCCTTGTCTCCTTGCCATCCTCAATATGCGCCCACGCGCTTTTTGCAGAAGCTGACATTAAGACCACAGGACATTCCGCACTGGCCAGGCTGCGCAGAGAGTGAGAGCCATCCGCGGGCGGCTCTTTTAGCACAAGCCTTAAAGCCTTCCTTTTCCCTTCAAGGCCCGCCCCCTGACAAAGCGCTGGAGGGCGTTTCCTTTATCCCCTGCGCATCCCCCCAAGAAGAAGCCCTTGCCATTGCTATCTTATTGCGGCAGCAACTTGACATTCCCCATCAACGGATTGCGCTTGTGACACCTGACTTAAGATTGGTGGAACGGGTAAGGGTGGAATTAAGGCGCTGGGGGGTGGAGATCGACAGCTCTTCTGGGGAAGCTTTGGATCAAACTCCGCCTGGAATTTTCTTAAAATTATGTGCCCAGTATGCCGCCAATCCCCATGACCAGGTAGCGCTTTTGTCCCTTCTCAAGCACCCTCTCTTTCGTAAAGGGCGACCCGTGGGGGAGTTGCGCAGAGAGGTTCGCCAGTTTGAGAAGACGGTCTTGCGGCAAGGCCACCGGAGCAGCTCTGGGGTTGTGATTCCCCCTCCTCCAGAGAGGGACAAACTTCATACCTTTGAAGAGGTGCTTCACATCCATCGCCAGATGGCTGAGGCCCTTTCCACCGATGATCAAGGGGTATGCCAGCTTTGGAAGGGAGCCACGGGAGAAGCGGCCCGGGCTTTTATAAAAACCCTTGAAGACGCCTCATCTGATTTTCCGCCCCTTTCCTTTGCCGACTATCCCGCCTTTCTTGATGAGCTCTTTCGGGGACAAAGCCTGCGTGCGCGCCCTCAAAAGCATCCCCGGCTTTCTATCCTTGGGCCTATTGAAGCGCGGCTCTTTCATGCAGATGTGATGATTTTGGGGGGCCTCAATGAAGGGACCTGGCCCCCAGAGATTGAGACGGACCCCTGGTTGAATAGATCCATGCGGCATGACATGGGGTTTCCCTCTCCGGAGCGGCGAATTGGTCTTTCCGCCCATGATTTCAGCCAAGCCTTTTCAAACCCTAAGGTCTATTTAACCCGAGCGCTTAAGGTGAATGGAACGCCCACCTTAGCCTGCCGTTGGTTGGAGCGTTTGGAAATCTATTTAAAAGCCTGGGGCCTGTCTCTTCCTCAAGAACCACGCGTTTTGGATTGGGTCCACAATCTTGATTGCCCAGACAAAAGCGATCCCTCAGCGCCTCCTTTGCCAAGGCCGCCTGTAGAAACGCGGCCACGGCGTCTTTCCGTAACACAAGTTGAAACATGGATGCGGGATCCCTACGCCCTTTATGCGCGATCAATTTTATCCCTGTCCCCCTTAGATCCCCTCAATGCACCGGTAGATGCAGCTGATCGGGGAACTCTGATCCATGCCGCCTTGGATCAGTTTTTTAAGATATGTCCCAACCCCCACCATGACCACGCCCTGGAAACCCTTTTGTTTATTGGAAAAACACTTTTTGAAGCACATGAGGACGATCCCTCTGTGCGGGTTTTTTGGAAGCCACGGTTTCATCACTTGGCAAAATGGTTTATTGAAACAGAACGACTGACACGCTTGCCGGGCACTCAAACCTTTACGGAGGTCAGGGGGAAGATGACGCTTTCCACACCGCAGGACCCCTTTGAATGTGTTGCAAAAGCAGACCGCATCGATCTCCTCCCCGATGGGCGTTTACGCATTATTGATTATAAAACAGGGATGCCCCCAACAGACCTTGATGTGACCTTAGGCTTTTCCCCCCAATTGCCCTTGGAAGGGGCAATTGCCCTTCATCAAGGATTTGAGGGAATTTCCGCCACATCCCTTGAAAGCTTGCAATTTTGGTGGCTCAGGGGGGACCTGAAAGGCGGCGTTATTAAAACGATCCCCGGAGACCCCCAAGAGCTTTCCTTAAAAGCCCTTGCAGGACTTGAGCGCATGATTCTGTTGTTTGACAGGGACACAACGCCCTACCCTGCGCGTCCCTTGCCGGCGAAGGCTTTGAAGTATAATGATTATGCCCACTTGGCGCGCTTTGGTTGAGGTGACAACTTTTATTCGGATGGCCAATCGGAAAAATTGACCCTGCAGAAGAGCTATTGTAAGATAAATATAGGATGGCGAAGACTGCAGGGTGTTTGCCATTCCTCATTTGAAACAATAAGGACGAGCGATGAACTCTCTGCAACACAAACGACCCCTTTCTCCCCACCTTCAGGTGTATAAAATTCAAATCACGTCCTTGCTTTCCATTCTTCATCGAGGAACAGGAATCTTGCTCTTCCTGGGATCGATTGTGTGGGCGATGTGGTTTGTGGCGCTTGCCGCAGGGCCTCAAAGTTATGGAAAATTCCAAGCCCTTCTCTCCCATCCTTTGGGTCTTCTTTTTTGTATGGGATGGGCCTTTTCTTTTTTTTACCACTTGTGTAATGGAATGAGGCATTTAATGTGGGATTTGGGATATGGCTATGATATGCCCACCGTGCGAACAACCGGATGGATGGTTGTCATCACATCCTGCCTTTTAACGATTATCACAGGGGGAATAGGGATTATGATGATGAGGATTTGGTCATGACGCTGGAAACAGATCTTCATCGGGCAAAAGGCCTTGGGTCTGCTAAAAAAGGGATGGTTCATTGGCTGGCTCAGCGGGTCACAGCGGTTGCCCTCATTCCCCTTGGGATTTGGTTTGTGGGGGCTTTTATGATGTTGGTTTTTGCTCCCTTTGAGCACGCCCATCTTTGGTTATCTTCGCCGTGGGTTGTCACCCTTGCCATCTTGTTTGTTCTGACTTTATTTTATCATGGGTATTTAGGAATGCAGGTGATTTGGGAAGATTACATTCTCCATGAACAAACCCGATGGATGGTTATTCTGGGGACAAAATTTCTGGGAGCGTTTTTGGCGCTTCTGAGCATTCTCTCTCTCTTAAAGGTCTATGTAAATCCATGACAAAAGCCTATAAAATTATAGACCACACCTATGATGTGGTGGTGGTTGGAGCCGGAGGAGCGGGCTTACGCGCAACCTTTGGAATGGCAGCCCTGGGCCTTAATACAGCTTGCGTCACCAAAGTTTTCCCCACCCGAAGCCATACAGTCGCCGCACAAGGCGGGGTAAGCGCGGCCCTTGGCAATATGGGCGACGGAGACAACTGGCGCTTTCACATGTATGACACGATCAAGGGCTCTGACTGGCTTGGAGATCAAGACGCCATTGAATATATGTGCCGGAATGCCATCCCCGCGGTTGTTGAGCTGGAACATATGGGGGTGCCGTTTTCTCGCACCGATGAGGGGAAAATTTATCAACGCCCCTTTGGCGGGCATACGCTCGATCATGGGAAGGCAATGGCCAAAAGAGCCTGCGCTGCTGCTGACCGCACAGGGCATGCGATTTTACACACCCTTTACCAGCAATCCCTCAAGCATCAGGCTCAGTTTTTCAATGAATGCTTTGCCCTTGATCTGATCATGGACGACGAGGGAATCTGCCGAGGAGTCATGGCCTGGAATCTAGAAGATGGCACCCTGCATCGTTTTGCAGCCCACCTGGTGATTCTCGCCACGGGGGGCTATGGGCGCGCCTATTTTTCCTGCACCTCCGCTCACACGTGCACAGGCGATGGCAACGCCATGGTTCTCCGCGCAGGGCTTCCCTTGCAAGACATGGAATTTGTTCAATTTCACCCCACAGGAATTTATGGGGCCGGGTGCCTTATTTCAGAAGGAGCCCGAGGCGAAGGCGCCTATCTCACCAACAGCGAGGGGGAGCGCTTTATGGAGCGCTATGCGCCCACCGCAAAGGACCTAGCCTCTCGCGATGTTGCAAGCCGGGCGTTGACCATGGAAATCAATGCAGGGCGCGGCGTAGGGCCCCTGAAGGATCACATCCACCTTCATCTTGAGCACCTTGATCCGACTGTGCTTAAAGAAAAACTGCCTGGAATCGTCGAGCTTGCAAAAGTGTTTTCCGGGATTGATGCCAGCAAAGAGCCAATTCCTGTCCTTCCCACTGTTCATTATAATATGGGAGGAATTCCCACAAATCACCTGGGAGAAGTCCTGAACCCAACAGACCAAAACCCCGAGCAAGTTGTGCCCGGATTGATGGCCATTGGGGAGGCGGCTTGTGTGTCTGTTCATGGAGCAAACCGCCTGGGCGCCAATTCCCTTCTTGATTTGATTGTTTTTGGGCGCGCCGCCGCCATTCGGGCACAAGAGCTTGTCTCCAAAGAAAGCAGGGTCAAACCGTTGCGTCCTCAAGACGGGAACGACATCGTCTCTAAGTTTGACGCCCTCAGATATGCAAAGGGGTCCTTAAAAACAGCTGAGATTCGTTTAGCTCTTCAACGCGCCATGCAGACCCATTGTGCTGTCTTTCGGACCGATGCGTTCTTGAAAGAAGGCATTGATAAAATCAAAGCTATTGCAGCGTCTTACCAGGATATTCAGCTCAATGACCGCTCTCTCATTTGGAATAGTGATCTTGTGGAGGCCTTAGAGCTTGAAAACCTTATTCAGCAATCCCTCGTAACGATTCAGTCAGCCCTTAATCGCACGGAAAGCCGCGGCGCGCATGCGCGCGAAGATTACCCTGAGCGGGATGACCATCAGTGGATGAAGCATACGGTGGCGTCTCTTCAAGGCGACCAGGTGTCATTCGCCTATCGTCCCGTCCACCTCTATACCATGAGCCCTGAGGTGGAAGTGATTCCACCTCAGAAACGCGTGTATTAAGGAAAAAATAATATGAAAAAGAACAACAAACATTCCGCCAATAGGTCAATGATTGAGACTGAAGAGCGAAAAAGTCTTCGTCTTCAAGATTTGAATGATGAAATAGAAAGGGGACTGCAACAACTTGCCTGTGGTGAAAAAATCCCCGCAAAAGATGTTTTTGAGGCATTTCCTATAAAACACATTATCAACCAAACTCTTAGCTAGAAAAGAGAAAAACAATGGTTCAACTGCGCCTTCCTCCCAAGTCTCGTGTTCAAAAGGGAAAAACCTATGCGTCCGCCTCTCAAGGGCCAAAGATGAAGCTGTTCCATGTGTACCGCTATGATCCGGACGGGGAAGAAAACCCGCGCCTTGATACCTTTGAGATCAATTTGGCAGACTGCGGCCCCATGGTCCTGGATGCCCTGATTAAAATCAAGAACGAGGTGGATACAAGCCTTGCCTTCCGCAGGTCTTGCCGAGAAGGCATTTGTGGCTCGTGCGCCATGAATATTGACGGCACCAACACCCTTGCGTGCATTAAGCCCATTGAAGACTGCAAGGGGGATATAAAAGTGACCCCGCTGCCCCATCTGTATGTGGTCAAAGATCTGGTGGCGGACCTTAATTTTGCCTTTGCCCAATACAATTCAGTCAAACCCTGGCTTCAGGCTGAGTCTTCTCTGCCCCCTGATAAAGAGCGCCTTCAAAGCATAGAAGAGCGTAAAAAGTTAGACGGCTTATGGGAGTGCATCCTTTGTTTTTGCTGCACGACCAGTTGCCCCAGCTATTGGTGGAGTGGGGACAAATATCTGGGCCCCGCAACCTTGCTCCAATCTTACCGTTGGATTGCGGATAGTCGGGATGATGCGACAGGAGAGCGTCTGGATGATCTGGAAGACCCTTTCAAACTCTATCGCTGTCACACCATCATGAATTGTACAAATACATGTCCTAAAAATCTGAACCCGGCCAAAGCCATCGGAGAAATTAAAAAGAAAATGGTTGAACGGGTGGAGTGAACCCCCTCCTATCGCCGGTTTCTTTCGATAATTTCCAAAATGCCATTTTCGTGATGAAGGACAACTTGGCCGTTTTCCTCATAATTAGCCAATGTGCTTGCATCCCGCAGGGCGCGCTCTTTAGACAAGTGAACGGAGTGAGTCGGCCCATCAACTTCTCTGACATACCATAACTTATTAAACTTTGAGTAAATGACATGGAAAAAATGAACGGGTGAAAACAGAGATATTCCATATAAAGTTTGACCTTTTTGGGGAGAAGAGGGACTTTTGAAAAAATCGTTATTGTGTGAGTCTTTCATGGATTTTCCTCCTGGTGACCAGCCTTATTGCCTCATTTTTAGTTTATAAACAAAAGGCACGTCTTTTGAAGTTTAATTGTTAACAAATGTTAACTTATCGTCAGCGTGAGGTAAGGAGGGCTTTTGTGCACTATGTTTGCCCTCCCACTTTTGTCATCCCCGACTTAGAAGTTCTTGATTTTCAAAGAAAATCTTAGAACTTCTTGATCGGGGATCTTTTTGGTTGAAGCAAGATCCCCGATGAAGAAATCCTAATGTTTTCTAGCGAAAACAAAGGATTTCTAACTCGGGGATGACAAGGGAGAGGAAAGCCCCTCAGGTATCCAAAAAGCTCCGCAATTTTCGTGACCGGCTAGGGTGCTTGAGCTTGCGCAAGGCTTTGGCTTCGATTTGGCGAATACGCTCGCGCGTGACGGCAAATTGTTGACCAACTTCTTCCAAGGTATGATCTGTGTTCATGCCAATCCCAAAGCGCATCCGCAAAACCCGCTCTTCACGAGGAGTGAGGCTTGCAAGAACCCGTGTTGTGGTGTCCCTTAAATTCGAAAGCATGGCTGCATCGACGGGAACCACAGCGTTCTTGTCCTCGATGAAATCTCCAAGGTGGCCATCTTCTTCATCCCCAATGGGGGTTTCTAAGCTAATGGGCTCTTTTGCAATTTTCATGACTTTGCGCACCTTATCGAGGGGCATTTTGAGCTTTTCTGCCAATTCTTCAGGGGTGGGTTCTCTTCCAATTTCATGCAACATCTGACGGGACGTTCTGACGAGTTTATTAATGGTTTCAATCATATGCACAGGAATACGGATGGTACGGGCTTGGTCTGCGATAGAGCGCGTAATGGCTTGACGAATCCACCAGGTGGCATAGGTTGAAAACTTATAGCCACGACGGTATTCGAACTTATCCACAGCCTTCATCAGGCCAATATTGCCTTCTTGAATCAAATCCAAAAATTGAAGGCCCCGGTTTGTATATTTCTTTGCAATAGAGATCACAAGACGAAGGTTCGCTTCGATCATTTCTTTCTTGGCGCGCGAGGATTCGCGCTCCCCTTTTTGAACCATATTAACGATACGCCTAAACTCAGAAATGGGCAGGCCCGATTCCTCGGCAACCTCCGCAATGGTTTGGCGAATGTCTTGTGCTTCATCCGTATGTTTTTCTAAGAATTTCTGCCACCCCTTGTGAGACAAGGACGTAAGCTTTGCAATCCACTCAGGATCAAGTTCATTGCCGTAATAGTGTTCAAGGAAGCTTTCCCGCTTCACGCCGGCTGATTCCGTCAGTCGTAAAAGACGCCCCTCAAGGCCCACAAGTTTGCGGTTGAGGATATAGAGCTGCTCGACCAATTGCTCAATGCGTGAGGCATTGAGATGGATTCCCTCCATCAAAGCAATAAGCTGTTGGCGATGGTCTTCATATTTCTTTTCGGTCGCAGACGAGGGGGATTTTCCCTCATGAAGTCCTTTTAGGCGTTGTTCTTGAAGCTTCCGAAGCTGAGCATAGGTTTTTGCGATTTCATCAAATGTTTCAACAACTTGTGGACGCAGCGATTCTTCCATGGCAGAGATAGAGAGCCCGGCCCCTTCTTCATCACTAAAAACGCCGTCTTCTTCTAAAGGTTCTTCAATAACAAGGGGCGCCCCCCCCACAATAGCGTCCGCTTCAAACTCAGCAGAAGCCGCTTCCTCATCAGATGGACCATGGGTATAGGTGGATTCAATATCAATAATATCGCGCAAGAGCATCTGGTCTTGGTTTAAGGCATCCCGCCAGGATACAATCGCCCGAATGGTGAGGGGGCTTTCACAAATGGCACCGATCATCATTTCGCGCCCCGACTCGATGCGCTTGGCAATTTCAATTTCGCCCTCACGAGAGAGAAGCTCTACACTTCCCATTTCTCGCAAATAAAGGCGGACAGGGTCATCCGTACGCCCTACTTCGCTCTCTTCAGGGGCGTCAGCTTCCTCATCAGCCTTGGCAGCCTTTGGTTTTTCTCCGGCTTCGGCTTCTTCGTCTTCGACAACATTAATGCCCATATCTGAAATCATCGACATAATGTCTTCGATTTGTTCAGAGGTGAGTTTGTCCTCTGGCAAAGCTTCATTCAGCTCTTCGTAAGTGATATAGCCACGCTGCTTCCCTTGCGCCAAAAGACGTTTGATCGTCTTCTCACTCAGAGCATCTTTGACGTCTTTTTCATCAAAGTCAGGGGTGGCAGTTGGTGAAGATGCTAGTATTGTCATGCAATTTATCCTCTAATCCTTAATTATTTAGGATGACACTGGTGCGCTTAAAATACAACTCAATCCTGATTCAATGTGTTTTTTTTCAACATCTTTAAGCGTTGCCACGCTTTTTCTGACATTTCCTCAGCCAAATCTTGTTGTGCAAGCGTCAGGTCATGTTTTCCTAGTGTTTGTTGCACGCGGTTAAAAATTTCTTTCCACCCTTGTCGTGCGTCCTCTAAGGGGGCCGATGATTTCGCAAAAGCCCCATGAACAAGAAGATGAGGAGACAAAAGCGTTTCCACCTCCTCTTCAAATCCCTCCTGCAGGAGGTAGTCCTTCACAGGCATTTCGTCAAGGATGTCGTCTGCATAAATTTTCAACATCCCATCCCTCATCTCATGAAGGCGGGGATCTGTAAAATCTAAGGAGGCAAGATCATCACTCGTCTCTCTTATTAATGTGGGGTGATTTATCAAAATTGCAAGGAGAAGACGCTCATGAATGAGTAAAAAATTTAAAGGCCCCTTTTTCACAGCAGACACAGGGAGTGTTTTTGCCTTTTTTCCAACAATTTCTTTGTAGAAAAGATCAGAGAAAGCGTACTGATAATTTTTGCGCACGTCTGAATGTGTCATGGCCTTACACCACACAGCGCATTGCTTTTGCAGGGCTGCTTTTTGTTCAGGCGTTTTAAAGGATTTTCCGTTTGTTAAAAAGATCCACAAGGCTTCAAGAAGGGAATGGGGCTTTTCAAGAAGATTTTTAAAGAGGGGCTCTTTTTTCACCAAGCTATCGGGGTCTTCCCCGTGGGGTAGAAACACAAAACGCAAGGAATACCCTGGCTTTAAAAGGGGTAAAACCCGCTCTGCCGCCCGGGCCGCTGCCTTAAGGCCTGCCCCATCCCCATCAAAGCATAGAATGGGATCAGGGGCGAGGCGCCAGGACAAAAGGATTTGATCTTCTGTCAGGGCTGTCCCCAAAGGAGCAACAGCGCCCTTAAAGCCGGCTTGCTGCAGGGAAATCACGTCCATATACCCTTCCACGATCAACAGAGGATCAGCGGCGCTTTTCTCTCGGGCATGAACATATCCATAGAGAAGCTTTCCCTTGGAAAAGAGAGGGGTTTCAGGGGAATTCAAATACTTTGGCTCCCCCGCCTCTAACAGGCGGCCCCCAAACCCCACCATGTTGCCGCGGGCATCTTGAATGGGAAACATAAAGCGCTGGCGAAAGCGATCGTAAGGGGTGGATCCTGGCTCCCCTTGGACAGAAAGCCCTGATTTCACAAGAACGTCGGTGGAGAAGCCTTTTTCCTTTAAATAAGTTTCAAGTGTATGCCGGCCTTCAAGCGCATAGCCCAGGCTGAATTTTTTGAGGGTCTCGCGGCTAAGACCTCGCTTTTCTGCGTAACGTAAGGCGTTTGTGCCCTTGGCATGGAACAGATTTTTCTGAAACCATGCGCTGGCTTCTTGAAGCGCAGCCTTAAGGGGCGCGAGATCTTCCTGGGGCTCTGTTTCAGCGGAAGATATCTCTTGAGGGAGGGGAAGACCCACACGACCTGCAAGCTCTTTCACCGCTTCCATGAAGGTATAATTTTGAGCCTCCATCAAAAAACGTATCCCATCTCCATGCGCCCCACACCCAAAGCAATGGTAAAACTCCTTTTCCTCATTTACGGTAAAGGACGGCGTTTTTTCATGATGAAAAGGGCACAAGCCAGAAAATTCGCGCCCTTTTCGGGTAAGCTTCACCTTTGCCCCGATGATTTCAGCAAGAGAAAGGCGAGAGCGGAGCGTTTCTAAAAATTTACCTTGAAGCTGCACCTGCGGTACGGTCCTCTTCACTTGGATTCATGGCGTTTTTGCCCAATTGTGAGCCACTCACCGATGTTTGGCCAGGATTCGCGAGTTTATCGTCGGGTTGTGCAGGGATCTCCCAACCTGTTTTTTGTAGGTGTTCGATCCCACACTTCAGAAGCGCAGCCACGAGGACGTCACCAAAGTTGCAGCCTTTATTTTCCTGCGCCTTCTTTAATCTCTGCTCATATGTTACTCTTGCGCGCTCCTCCATATCGAAAACACCCTCTTCTGGCCCGGGAGGTGTGACGCGGTGGGGCACAGACCCACTCTGCTGCTCGTCGCGTTTGCCCGATCCGGTGTCCATCGCACTCAGCTTCCCGCAGCACGTCGCTAACAGGAGAAAACCACAGGTATATCCTAAGGTTCGTAAAAATTTGTTTTGCATAATGTTTTTCCTTTTCTGCTGTTATGAGTATTTAAGTATGCGTTACGTTTTGTCCCAGGGATCGGTTCCTGTCCCACATTCCCCTCAAAGAGAAGAGGCTCAAGGTTCCTCTTAGCATACTTTACCGATTTTATATTTATACTTTACTACAGGCCTTCGCCAAAATCAATTTTTCCGGTTGGCCATTTGGAAAGATTTTCTAAAATTTCATGCTCTTGACGCCCCCCTTCAACCGGTTTATCTAGAGAGAAGATATGGTGCAGAAATGCCGAAGAGGGAACACGGTGAAAACCCGTGACTACCCCCGTAACTGTAAGGGAAGAGCCGCCTCCATAGGCCCACTGAAGCAAGTCGTAAAGACACGCTTCGGGAAGGGGGAGATCGCGGTGATGACGCCCAAGTCAGGAGACCTGCCATAACGAGTCACCAGTCTTTTGCGCGGGGCGCGTCAAAAGTCACGGACTTCCGTTAGTGGTGACGACAAGCAATTGTCAGTCACCTCTCGCGGAGATATTTTGTGCCATTCTTTTCTCTTTTCTTGGGCTTGTTTCTTGTGATCTCTCCCGCTTTTGCGCAAGATACTTATGAGGTGATAGCTGCTCCTCTTTCGTCTGCCCCTATCGGTGGAAGAGAAACAACCATTTCTGCTCAAGAGATTGACACCTATCAGGAAACCCACCTGCAACAACCGCTTCTCTATTCCCCAAGCGTCACATTAACCTCTAATGGCCCACTGGGGCGGCAGGGAGACTTTGCGATCAGGGGAGCGCGGTCTTCGCAAAACCTTATGCTGGTGGATGGAATTTATGTGAATGATCCGGCCTCGGGAGGGGGGGTGGATGTGTCTAATTTTCTAACCGCCGATCTTGATAGAATCGAAGTTCTCCCCGGCCCTCAAACCCTTATCCATGGTCCAGGAGCCCTTGGCGGAGTCATTCAGCTGATCCCCAAGCGCGGGCAAGGGAGGCCTTCTCTTAAAGGCCGCGGGGAAGTAGGGAGCTTTAGCACCCATTATGAAACAGTCACAGCCCAGGGGGAAGAGGGGCCGCTCACCTTTTCCGCCACCGCTGTGGGATTAAGCCGGGGGCCGTCTTCTTTTACCAATCCCCTTCATGGAAACCGCCAAAGCGACAGGTATGGAAACGGCACCCTTTCGTCGCGTCTTGGATACGCGCTTACAGATAATTGGGAAGTGGAAGGACTAATCCGGTATACGAACGCAAAGAGTCAGTTTGATGAGCTCCGACAATCAGGCGACATCTTCCTTCCCTTTGAATCCCAGAATTTTAGCGATACTCAAACCCTTCTGAGCAGCCTTGAAAACAAATGGGGGGATGAGGTATGGGACCATTCTCTGAAAGCATCTTATGCACGAACGCACCGAAAAACAGACACGCCCTTTTTCCATGCCCTCAGCACGGGGGAACAACCCCGTCTTAGCTATCACTCTGAATTTAAAATTAATTCTCAGCATACGGTGATGGGGGGACTTGAGGGGGGACAAGAGCGGGCGACCCTTCCAACTCTTTATAAGCGCGCTCATGGAGGCGTTTTTGTGATCCATACCTTCACCCCTTTTGAGACAACAGCCCTTAAGGGAGGTGTTCGGATGGACAATTACCAGGCTTTAGGCAATCGGGTAACATTTAACATAGGCGCTGATCAAAAGGTGACTCCCTCCACAACGCTGCGCACCAGTTATGGGACAAATTTTAAGCCCCCCGTTCTGTCTGATCTTTTTCAACAAACCCCATGGCAAAGGCCCAATCCCTTGTTAAAGCCAGAAACAAGCCAAAGTTTTGAGGTGGGCCTAGACCAAACCTTTTGTCATGATGTCCTGACCACAAGCCTGACTGGATTTTTAACAAATATCGACCGCATCACCCTGTCTCGTCAGCTGCCCACAGGGGAATGGCAACGCATCAACGGAGGGAGGCGCCTCACCCAGGGCCTGGAAATGGCGTTGTCTGTGCGTCCCCTCAAGACCCTTGAGATGAAAGCCGCTCTGACGATCAGCCACGCCCGTGATTTTCCTCATGCCCATAAATCCCCCTTGATTCCCAGCGTAAAAGGGGCGGGCGAGCTGAATTGGAAAGCCTGCCCGGATCTTTCCTTTTTTATTCAAGCCTATGGGGTGACGTCCCGCAAAGACAGCGTTACCCACCGCACCCTGTCCCCCTATGGCCTGATCACCCTCGGCAGTGCCTATGATGTCATGCCGCATGCCTCCCTCTTCTGGCGCATTGAAAACATTGGGAACACGCAGTATGAAGATGTTTTTGGCTATGGCGTGCGAGGGCGCGCCTTTTTCTTTGGCGTTGAGGCGAAGACATGAGCAGTGATACAGTCGATCAGAAAACAACAAGAGGGACCAAAAATGGACATTAAAAGCTATGATTTTTATTATCATCTGAGGACTTTTCCCTTTGTCGATGCCATCTGGCTCTATGGCTCTCGCGCAAGGGAGGACAATCAGTCTCGGTCAGATATTGATTTAGCTATTCTTTGTCCAAGGGCAACGGATAAACAGTGGGAAAGCCTTCGTGAGGTAATCAACACAGCAGACACTTTGTTTCATATTGATTGTGTACGTTTTGATACGCTTCCTGAAGGAAACAAGCTCCGCCAAGCCATTTTGCAAGATAAGACGATTCTCTTTGAGCGAAAAGCCTGTTCCTATTCGTGGTATGAAGCCTTTTTAGGGTTGGGAGAAGCCATTGACAGATTCGATGAAATGACCAAGGTCCCAGAAGAATCAACTCCCTATGTCCGCCAAGCGACAATTCAACACTTTGAAACGGCCACGGAATTATTCTGGAAGGTCCTCAAAAAGATTTGCACGCAAGAACTCTTTACGGTGAATTCCCCGCGCGCGACCCTTCAAAAGTCCTTTGAGCTCAACCTTATTGACGATGAGCAATTATGGCTCAAAATGGTTGAGGATAGAAATTTAACGTCTCATACGTATAACTTGCCCCTTGCCAAGGAAATTTATTACAGAACAAAACTTTACGTGGCCCCTATGAAGACGGCCTATGCAGCCATAAAACAGCGCTATGATTTATAACCACCCCCTTCTTTTTCCTAGCCTTGTGTCTTTGGGATTTCATGGGATTTTGCTCGCCCTTATCGCTCCTTCTTTTGTGAAAGTCTTACCAGAGAAACCCGTCTCTTTTGGGATAGCATGGGTGAAACCAGCTCTTCCCTCTTGTCCGCCCCAAAAGCTACCCAAGAAGAAATCCTTGGCCTTAACAAAAGCGGTCCCTTCTGTCACAAGGACTACCTCTCTTCCAGCCCCCCGTGTTTCCCCCCAGCCACCTCTGGAGAAGAGGGGTGTTCCGCAAACGGTGCTCCCTGCTGCCCATCAGCCCCTTCCCCCCTATCCGTGGGTGTGTCGAAAGCGTGGCCAAGAAGGAATCGTGTGCCTTCACGTTCACACCAACAAAGACGGGCAGGTGGTAGAGGCAAGCCTGCACAAAAGTTCAGGGCATGCTCGGCTCGACAGGGCCGCCTTAGAGGCTGTGAAGTCTTGGATATTAACGGAGAGAAATGTTCAGAAAACCCTCTCCATTGCGTTTCGCTTAAGGGGAGAGCCCGTTTCTTTTTCTTAAAGTAATCTGAGCTTGATATAAGATTCTGCTTTGAAGTAGGTGTTTTTTTAGGCCCTAGTAAGACAAAACCTCACAGATTGCCCTTCAGTTCCTCAACGTACCGGCTTAGACCTACTTGGAATCACACCTTCCTTCCCCATAAATAGAAGCATACTGTTGATGGCAATGTTGACTCACCTTGCAGAATTCTTTGCAAGCTTTTGTAGCGTCCATCCAAGAATAAGTTGGACATATTTGCGAGCCCGCCGCAGAATCACAAAACTGAGTTTGATCAGACCCTTGATACCTCATATAGCATCGGCATGCTGGACACTCACTCGCCTTACATGCTTCTGATCCCTTGGCAGCTTGGCCTACGGGCAAAATCAAAAGGGCAAATATACTGCTACTGATTAATGTTTGAAGAAATTTTTTATCCATGATTGAGTTCCTTTTCTGTTCATTATCTTTGTTAATCAAGTTGAGTGAGGGCTATCAATTTTTAGACCTTTTCATCGACTCATGATGAACACAATAGGTGACTTGGGTTAAATTTTCGTTAACATCTGTGGAAAAATTGAAGATATATCAAATATTAGGAGACAAGAATCATTACCCAAAAGGGTTATTATCACGATTTCCAATCAATGCCAGAAATCTTCACCTGAATATACGACAATCCCACAAGAGCTGCCGTCTCAGCGCGCAAAATATGGGGACTTAAGGTAACGCCGTGGGCCTGTGGATGGGATCGCAAAAGGGCGAGCTCTTGCGACGTGAATCCCCCTTCTGGACCCACCAAAAACGCATAAAGACGGTCGGGATCAAGGGTATCCACTCCAAGAGACGGGGACTCCAGGGTTTCATCCCCAAAAATAAGGGTCCGCTCCTTTGGCCAGTCTTCCAGAAGGACCGGAAGAGGTGTTAAGGGCTTCAGAAGAGGAACGGTGAGGCGCTCCGATTGCTCGGCGGCTTCAATGACATGGGCCTCCATCTTGCCAAGATTAAGTTTGGTCACAGAGGTCCGCTCACACCGAAGGGGCCACAAACAAGATGCCCCCAGCTCTGTTGCCTTTTCCTCTAGAAATTCCTGCCGCTTTGATTTTAAAGGAGAAAACAACACCCACACGTCTCCTTCTTGGCAGAGAGGGCGCCGCTGGGAGACAAGACGAAGAGTGGTGGATTTTTTAAGCGTGGCCGTAATGCTGGCCACCCATTCCCCTTGCATCCCATTAAACAGAAGAACCGCGTCTCCCTCTTTAAGGCGCATGACCTTTTGAAGATAATGGCTTTGGGACTCATTCAGAGAGATGTCTTGATTTTCAACAAACGGCGATTTTACGTAAAGACGAATCATGGGGGGCTCCTCTTTAAGTCTCAGTTTACAACCAGTTTATTAGGATGACAGCATTTTGCCAAATGGCCAACCGGAAAAATTGATTCAGCAGAAAATATAGAAAAATTTGGATCTTATCCTTGACATCAGCGTGGATGGCTAAAAACCACGTTGCTTAACTGCTTCTCTACCATAAATTAGAATTGCGCTTATAAAAAACATGTGAAATATAGACATGAAGATTAACACAACAAAAGGAATTCTCTGATGGATAAGCAAAAAGCTCTTGAGGCCGCTCTAGGTCAAATTGAAAAGGCCTTTGGAAAAGGATCCATTATGCGCTTGGGGGAACGCGATAGCGTGGTGGATGTGTCGTCCATTTCGACGGGTTCTTTAGGTCTTGATATTGGCCTTGGCATTGGCGGGCTTCCAAAGGGGCGAATTGTTGAAATTTATGGCCCAGAAAGCTCGGGTAAAACAACGCTGGCTCTTCATGTGGTGGCAGAAGCTCAAAAGGTTGGGGGGACGTGCGCCTTTGTGGATGCGGAGCATGCTCTTGATCCCATTTATGCCAGGAAGCTGGGGGTGAATACGGACAATCTGATCATTTCCCAACCTGATTCAGGGGAACAAGGCCTTGAAATTGCGGATACGCTCGTACGATCTGGCGCCATTGATGTGCTGATTATTGACAGTGTGGCCGCCCTTGTCCCCAAAGCAGAGCTAGAAGGAGAAATGGGGGATTCCCATATGGGACTGCAGGCGCGTCTGATGAGCCAAGCCCTTCGGAAATTAACGGGGTCTGTGTCTAAAACAAATTGCATGGTGATTTTCATCAACCAAATTCGTCAAAAGATTGGGGTGATGTTTGGAAACCCAGAAACCACAACAGGGGGAAATGCCTTGAAGTTTTATGCCTCCGTTCGCCTTGATATCCGCCGCATTGGGGCGCTCAAAGATCGGGACGAGGTTGTGGGTAACCAAACGCGCGTTAAGGTTGTTAAAAACAAGATGGCTCCTCCTTTTAAGGTTGTAGAATTTGATATTATGTACGGGGAAGGGATTTCCAAAGTTGGTGAGCTCATTGATTTGGGTGTTAAGGCAAATCTTATTGAGAAATCAGGATCTTGGTATTCCTATAAGGATCAGCGTATTGGCCAGGGTCGAGATAATGCCCGGATTTTCTTGAAGGAAAACCCCCTTATGGCAACGGAAATTGAAGAGGCCATTCGCGCCAACATTGGCGTTGTGGCCCAGAGTCTCTCCCTTGTCGAAACTGTGGGAGAAGCGGCTTAGGGGGAACCAACGCAGACTTAGGAAAAACAATCATTTCGGGAGTTCATTGTCGCGCAAAGGTTGTCATCCTGAACTTGTTTCAGGATCTCATTGTCAAAGGGATGCTGAAATAAATTCAGCATGACAAAATTTGTTAGATGGCCAATCAAAAATTTGATACCCCGCCCCTAACGATTGGCCATTTCTCTTTTTTTTCTATACTCATCCACCCCTCCGCTGCTATACTAACTCTATGACAACAACTGCTGATATTCGCTCTTTTTTCTTAGAGTATTTTCAAAATCGGGGCCACACGGTGGTGCCGTCGAGCTCTCTTGTGCCGGCCAATGATCCGACTCTTTTGTTTACGAGTGCGGGCATGGTGCCTTTTAAAAATGTGTTCACAGGTCAAGAAAGGTTGGATTTCACCCGGGCCGCCAGCAGCCAAAAATGCATCCGGGCGGGGGGCAAACATAATGACCTTGAAAATGTCGGGCATACGGCTCGCCACCATACTTTTTTTGAAATGTTGGGGAATTTTTCCTTTGGGGATTATTTCAAAGAAGAAGCGATTGAGTTTGCGTGGGATCTGATCACCAAGGAATGGGGCATTCCTGCCGATAAACTTGTGATTACGGTTTATTCCGAAGATGAAGAGGCCGCCCGTCTGTGGCATAAAATAGCCTCCCTTCCTGATGAGAAAATCATTCGCATTTCTGATAAAAGTGAGAATTTCTGGACAATGGGAGATGTGGGGCCGTGTGGGCCGTGTTCTGAAATTTTCTATGACCATGGCGCCTTTATTCCAGGCGGTCCCCCTGGTAGCAAAGATGCAGACGGGGATCGGTTTGTGGAGATCTGGAACCTTGTCTTTATGCAGTATGAGCAAATCAATGCGAATGAGATGCTCTCTCTTCCCAAGCCGTCTGTTGATACAGGCATGGGGATGGAGCGTATTGCAGCTGTTCTTCAAGGGGTTCATAATAACTTTGAAACCGATATTTTCAAAGCCATCATTGAAGAATCAGAAGAAATCACCAAAATAAAAGCCCAAGGGGCGCATCAAGCGTCTCACCGGGTCATTGCCGATCACCTGCGATCCAGTTGTTTTTTGATGGCCGATGGGGTCTTGCCCAGTAATGAGGGGCGCGGATATGTCTTACGTCGCATTATGCGTCGCGCCATGCGCCATGTGCAGCTTTTGGGGTATAAGGACACCTTGATGGCAAAGTTGGTGCCTACTTTGGTCGAAAAAATGGGGCGCGCGTATCCTGAACTTATCCGGGCCACGCCTCTGATTGTGGAAACGTTGAATTTGGAAGAAGACCGCTTTCGACAAACCTTGGATAAGGGATTAAAGCTTCTGACAGAAGAATCCCAAAAAGTTAAGGATCTGTTGCCAGGGGATGTGGCGTTTAAACTTTACGACACCTATGGCTTCCCCCTGGATTTAACGCAAGATGTGCTGCGCTCAGAAGGAAAATCCGTTGATACGGAAGGCTTTGCCCAGGCGATGGAACGACAAAAGGCGGAGGCGCGGGCTGCTTGGGCAGGGTCAGGCGAAAGCCAAACTGACCGCATTTGGTTTGAGGTGCGAGATCGCCTCACCGCTACTGAATTTTTAGGCTACAAAACCTCTGTTGCGGAAGGAATCATTCAGATTCTTTTGAAAGACGGTAAGGAGATTCCGACGGCTGTCGCAGGGGACACGATTTCTCTTCTTGTGAATCAAACCCCTTTTTATGGGGAATCGGGTGGTCAAGTGGGGGACACGGGCTTTATTTCAACTCCCACAGGGCGTATGCAGGTTGAGGATACCCAGCGTAAGCTGAACGATCTTATTGTACACATGGGGCGTGTTGTCGAGGGAGAGATCCGGCAAGGGGATGTGGCGCATCTTGCGATTGATGAGGGCAAGCGGACGTGTCTGCGGTCCAACCACTCAGCCACCCACCTTTTGCACAAAGCCCTCCGTGACCGTCTTGGCGCCCATGTGGTGCAAAAGGGGTCTCTTGTGGCGCCCGATCGTCTTCGTTTTGATTTTAGCCATCATAAGGCCCTCAGCCTGGAAGACATGCAACAGGTTGAACGAGAGGTGAATGATCAAATTCGGAAAAATACGCCCGTTTCTATACGGGTCATGACGCCTGAAGAGGCCACCAAAGAAGGAGCGCTTGCTCTTTTTGGAGAAAAATATGGCGAAGAAGTGCGGGTTGTTTCCATGGGCGAAGAGACAAAGGCTCCCTTTTCGGTGGAGCTTTGTGGGGGAACCCATGTGGAGCGCACAGGCGATATTGGGTATTTTAAAATTCTCTCTGAAGCGGGTATTGCCGCTGGAATCCGGCGGATTGAGGCCCTGACGGGGTCTTTGGCCGAAGATTTTGCGGCTGGGCACCATCACACGGTGTTAGCGCTTGCGGGCCTTCTGAAAGTGACGCCGCAAACAATTGAAGAAAAAACGACCCAGCTCTTGAAAGAAAACAGAGCCTTAGAAAAAGAGGTTCGCTCTCTGCGTCAACAGCTCGCCACCTCTGGACAAGGGGAGGCGCTAAAACCAGATATCATCAAGGGTATCCCCTTCTTTAAGCGCCATGTGAAAGAGTGTCTTCCCCAAGACCTAAAACCCATTGTGGATGATATGAAGACCGAATTTAAATCAGGCATTTTTGTGGTGGCGGGCGAAACAGAGGGAAAGGTTTCCCTTGTGATTGGGGTGAGCCCTGATCTTTTGACCACCTTTGATGCGGTTGATCTGATCCGAAAAGTTGTTCCCTTCATTGAGGGGAAAGGCGGCGGGGGGCGTCCCGATCTTGCGCAAGCCGGAGGGTCAAATCCAGCAGGAATCGAGACTCTTTTCAAGGAACTTGCGGGTGAGATTGAAAGAAGAAAAAGTGTGTAATTTTTACTTATCAATCAAAGGGAGCCCCTCATGAAACTCGAAAAATGGTTTTCTGATTTTGCACGATATGTTGCGCGAATTTCGGGAGAGCCAATAGCTTTTATTCTTGCCTTAGGGACAATTCTTGCATGGCTTGTAACAGGTCCTTTTTTCTCTTTTTCGGATACATGGCAGTTGATCATCAATACGAGCACAACGATTGTGACGTTTTTGATGGTCTTTTTGATCCAAAATACGCAAACCCGCGATGGAGAAGCGATACAGTTAAAGCTGGATGAGCTTATTCGCTCCCACAAAGGCGCCCATGATTCTTTCCTGGATTTAGAAGAACTTACGGAAGATCAGCTTCTAAAAATCAAGGAAAAATACGAAGAGCTTGCTAAAATTTCTCGTCTTAACCTTGGAAAAGGAAAAAAAGATACAACTGTCATTGAGGTCGGTAAAAAGAAGCGTTAGCCATTGCGGGGCCACGCTCAATATCCTCCGAAAATTTTTTCATCATCCAAATGGTTTATCCCTTTGATGTTTGTGCGTCTCAGTCCTGATCCTTCTATTAAATAAAGCGCTAAATCCTTGTTGTTCTCTGTCAAGGAAAGCGATTTAAGCTTTGTCGTCCCAGATAGGTCCAATTGCCTTAAATTACTTAAGTGTTCTAATCCTTCAATACTTTCCAGTTGACCCGAATTTCTAAAGGAAAGATCCCTTAAAAGGGAAAAATCTCCCTCAAAAATGACGCGCTTAAGGTTTAGCAGCCGTTCTAAATTAATCTCTTTGATGTTTTTGATATTTTTTAGCCGGAGGGTTTCTATTGATGAGTCACGAAGATCGAGATCCTTTAAACTCTCAAGGTCCTCTAGGGAGACCTCCTTAAGCTTACTCATGGATGATAAATTAAGGGTTTCTAACTCCTTGAGGGTGTTGAGGTCGACCTTCTCAACTATTGAGCTGTTCAGATTCACTTCTTTTAAATTCTCACAGCCCTCTAAAGAAACCTTCTTAAGCTTATACGTCGTTGATGCATTAAGTTTTTCTAATTTTTTGAGGGTGTTGAGGCCGTCGATTGTCTCAACACTTGAGCGAGCCAGATTAAGTATTTTTAAACTCTCAAGATCCTCTAAAGAAACCTTCTTAAGCTGCGTTGTGAATGATAAATTAAGGGTTTCTAACTTCTTGAGGGTGTTGAGACCTTCGATTGTCTCAACATCTGAGCTATTCAGATGAAGTGTTTTCAAACTCTCACAGCCCTCTAAAGAAACCTTCTTAAGCTGAGGTGTGGTTGATAAACTAAGAGTTTCTAACTTCTTGAGGGTCTTGAGGACGACCTGCTCAACTGTTGAGCTGTTCAGCTTAACCTCTTTTAAACTTTCACAGCCCTCTAAAGAAACCTTTTTAAGCTTATACGTCACTGATGCATTAAGTTCTTCTAATTTTTTGAGGGTGTTGAGGCCTTCGATTGCCTCAACATTTGAGCTGTTCAGATTCACTTCTTTTAAGCTCTCAAGACCCTCTAAAAAAGAGACATCCTTAAGCTGCTTTGTGTTTGATAAATTAAGTTTTTCTAAGTTCCTAAAGATGTTGAGGCCTTTGATTGTCTCAATAGATGAAGACTCTAGGGTTATTGATTTTACAGTCTTAATAGATACATCCTCAAACGCTTTTTTACTAAGCAATAAATCAATAATTGGCAATATTTTTTCTACTTCATGCCTATCATTCCAAGAAAAATCACTGAGGATATTCTCAAGCATATTCTTAAATGCAGCGTGTTTTTCTGGTGATTCCAGCATCTGAGGTTGCAGAACTTCAAATTTTTCATTGAGCGTCCCTAAAAACCTAGTTTTGGCAGTATTATCTTCGAGTCCTTGGTTGAACAAGAAATAGAGGGGATGATGAAGTTTCATCCCCCTCAATTCAGGATTTGATGACACCATCCACAAAGCTTCCTCAGCAGTATTTTCAGGAATGAATGTCGCATGTGGCTTGAGAGCCTCTGTATAGTCCTGGGTACCCACTTTTTTTAATGTGCGAAGACTTTTGACTGCACTGTGGGATCCGTAGTCTGAATCAAAAGAAAATGAAAAGAGTTTCTCCCCTGTTTTCTGATCGCTTACCGTAATGGGAAGCGTCCCGGACACCTCGACTTTCGTTTCTTTCAATTGGGAAAAATCCATATAATAAGTCTTCGTTGGGTTCATAACGGTAAAAAGCGTTGAAAAAGAGTCTTCAAGCCATATTTTCTTGGAGTCTAAATTCTCTTTGTCCTTGCCAGCAATAGGCATGGGAAAAGGCTTAAGAGGAAGCGCGAAGATTTTTTCAAAGACCCTAATGAGGTTGATATAACCCGTCTCGAGCTCATTCGTGCCTTGGACATAAGCGATTTTGACACCTTCACCACCAGCATTGAGATCGCCAACCACTGTGTTCCACAAGGATCTCATCTGAATATCACCTGAGTTGGCAAGATTTGGGTGTTGGTGTTTGTAAAATTCTTCGAAGTTAGGAAAATATTTATTCCCGGGAGACTGAGTCGCAATATGACGTTGAATATGGCTTAAATCCCAGTCCCTTGATATTGGGTTGTAAAGGAGCATATTGCATAAATGTCGCGCCGCTATTTCCGCACAATCTGAAAAAGTCCTCTCTTCCTTTAAAGACCTATTATTTGCTCTATCATATTGATAGGTGTTCCCATTACTCAAGGGAGCGCTTCCATCTCTATAAGGCACAAGAAGTCTCCAAATATCAGCCGTTTCAAGGGCAAGAACATCATCCATGTCATAGGATGCATGGGTAGCAATTTCAGGCAGATCATTTTCTTTGAGCTCAGCTATCTGAGATATTTTTGCTTTATCAACGATTGCGTCATCTAGGTTACCCATCAGATCAATGACGTCTTTTTGTGTATTAAATTTGTAGCAAAAAAAGGATGAAATGATTTGTTCCGTTGTATGTTCAGGATAGAGTGAATTTGCTTCATCCTGGATAGTCCTTTGAATAGACTGAAGAAGAGGATCCAGGGTTTCTTCTAAGTAAGCCTTTTTAAACCTTTCCTCGTCCTTTTTGAATTTTGCCTCTTTCTGTTGAATTTTTTGGGTAAAATATGCCTCCAAAGCATCAGTCATTTTGGTCTTAACGCCTTGCAGTTGTTCAAGCGTCAGTTTTTTTCCTTTTACGTTGCCGGCTTTGTTAATTGCGCTTCTTAGGTCCTTGTCTGTCTCATTTGTGAGGATCTCTTGAATTTTCGCATTAAGTTCACCAACATTCGTTTCTGTAATGCCGAGAAGAGCCGCCTTTAAAAAATCACGCTTTTCTTCTTCCGCGCTGATGTCAACAGGGGGCCTGCTTTTCAAGCTTGCAAAAATAGAGTCTTTGAGCAGGGTGCCATCTATTGGATTGCCTTCACGTAAGTTATTGGCATAATTCAGTAAGAGTGCAATCGTTTCAACCTTATCAACCGTGTTTCCAAAGTTGGTTGCCCGGGTTGATTCAGCGCTGAGCTGACCCGCGGGCGAGGGGAAGAAAATCCTTGTCATATCCCACACAGGATCACCATTAGAGGCGTCCTGGGCATGTTGAGAAGCGCCATTTTCATCTTTAGCGGGCGTATAGTTACCGTAAAAGCGGTAATTATCGATCAGATGACTTTCAAGCGCGGCCTCTCCGAGGGTTGGAGAAAAAAACGCTTTTCCAGACTTAAAACAGCGCGTCACTCCCTTAAAAGCCGTTAGGGGAATCTTTGCATAAGCCCCATGAGAGAGCGCGGTGGAAGCCAATGTTGCTAAAAGCGAAATATTTGCTACACGAGAAGAAAAAGATTTCTTAACCATATCAATCACCAAAACATGAAAGGAACAACTTTACTATTCACCAGAACTTCAGGCTGCTAGAGTCATCTACAATTATCCAAGTGTATAATTTATAGTATCATTGTTTTGAGAAAAACACAAATTATTCTTCATATCTTGGCCATATACTGTAATTTTGTGGGGATCCCTGAAAAATCCCTCCTAATCCTTTATTCCAACAATCGCTGCCACCAGCCTTTGCGAGAAGACGCTTTTTTCTTCTCAAGGGGGGCAGCAGGGGTCTTTTTGTCTTCCTGTTTTGCGTCCCCCTTTTTCGCCCCTTCTCTCAGAGGGCGTAAGGAAGGGGTGGTTTCTGATGGCGCAGTCGATAAAGATGAGGAGCCTTCTCCCCGTAGAGAGGGCACCCTGCGATCAAACTTGCGGTAGCGCCTGCGCGAAACTTTAGTCCAGGGAGGTCCCCCTTCAGGAGGGGCTGCCACAGGTGCCGCGGGAGGGGGCGTTGTCTCTCCATTGGGAGCAGGAGCCGCTCCATTGGGAGCAATCGCAGGAGGCTCTGTATCTCCGCTAGGAACAGGTGAAGGAGGCTGAGGCTGATGACTTGGCTCAGGCGCAGCTGGTTTTTCTTCAGGTGCAGCTTTTTCTTTTGAAGGAGGTGTGGGAGCAGGCGGCGCTGGGCGAACTTTTGCTTTTTCCAATCGATAGTCGGGGGGGATGAGCGTATCATCCTGCGATACGGTGACGGAAACCCCCCAACGCGTTTCAATCTGCTGAATCATTTTTCTTTTTTGATTTAAGATATAAAGGGCGATTGGCGTGGGAACATAGGCATTAATTTCAGGGGTTTTTTGTTGGATCGCTTCTTCTTCTATGGCGCGAAGAAGGTGGAGGGAAGACGATTCCACAGATCGAATCATGCCGCTGCCGCGACAGGCTTGGCAGGGGAGGCTTGTGGATTCAATAATATTAGGGCGAAGGCGTTGGCGAGAAAGCTCTAAAAGACCAAAAGGACTGATGCGCCCCACTTGAACGCGCGCGCGATCATGGCGCATGGAGTCTTTGAGACGACGTTCAACGGTTTCCACATTACGAGACTCTTCCATGTCAATAAAGTCAATAACCACAAGTCCCGCCAGGTCGCGAAGACGCAATTGGCGCGCAACTTCTTCCGCAGCTTCTAGGTTTGTTTTAAAGGCCGTTTCTTCAATATGGCGCTCGCGCGTGGCTCTTCCTGAGTTCACATCAATGGCAACAAGGGCTTCCGTTGTTCCAAAAACGATAGATCCACCAGATCTTAACTGAACGATAGGATTATGCATGGCATCAATTTGCCGTTCCACCCCATAGCGATGGAAAAGGGGGATTGTTTCGTCTGCATATAGCTTTATTTTTTTAATGTGGC
Source organism: uncultured Alphaproteobacteria bacterium (assembly GCA_964605015.1). Classification (GTDB taxonomy): domain Bacteria; phylum Pseudomonadota; class Alphaproteobacteria; order UBA9655; family UBA9655; genus UBA9655. The sequence continues at coordinate 49,941 of CAZSAH010000005.1, forward strand.
TTGGCATCAGCTTGCGGATAAAATCCTGCGCTTCCTTGAATCCGTCCTCTCCTTCAATCCAAATGTCAGAAATATCACGGGTATAATAATCTCGAATCGCCCGTTTGATAAGATCGCTTTCTTCATAAATAAGGCAGGGGGCTACGGAATTTAGGGTTTTTTCACGAATATCATTCCACAAACGCATCAAGTAATCGCTGTCTTTTTTGATTTCAACCTTATTGCGGGCCATTCCTGCGGTGCGCACAATAAGGGACATGGTGTCAGGCAGATTAATAGATTCAATGATTTCGCGTAACCGTTTGCGATCAGCAGCGCTTGTAATTTTACGTGAAATTCCTCCTCCCTTAGCGGCGTTGGGCATTAAGACGCAATAACGTCCGGCAAGGGAGAGGTAAGTGGTGAGAGCGGCCCCCTTTCCTCCACGTTCTTCCTTGACAACTTGAACCAACATAATTTGGCGGCGCGCAATAACTTCCTGAATTTTGTAGTGGCGTGAGGGACGAGACCGCTGAGGGCGGGGCTGTATTTCCTCCACACCTTCTCCTCCCAGTGTTTCGACCTCCGCATTCGCCGGCGCTTCTTCTGTTGTTTCGTCAAAGGAAAATTCAGGATCTTTTTCTCTCCGATTGATCAGAGCTTCGCGATCTTCTACCGGGACACGGTAATAATCAGGGTGAATTTCGTTAAAGGCTAAAAAGCCATGGCGATTTCCCCCAAATTCTACGAAAGCTGCTTGGAGAGAGGGTTCAATGCGAATGACTTTCGCAAGATAAATATTGCTCTTTAGCTGTTTTTTTGTCGTTGTCTCAAAATCAAATTCTTCAAGACGGTCATTGTCTAAAATCGCCACCCGTGATTCTTCAGGATGGGAGGCGTCAATTAACATTCTTTTTCCCATGGTTTACTCCATACCTAGCCCTCATAAGAGAGCATGTTTGGCAATTGGATACCGTGGACGCTTTGATTAAATCCCTAAAATCCTCATGTACAAAGAAGGGTTAATAGGGAAAACAGGCTTAGAGAAGGCGAGAGATAGCGTATAGATAATGTCATGTCCCCTCCCCTAGCTTTATGTCTTGTGGTCAAAAGTGACCTAATCAAATGTGTCATCGGTTTCTAATCGCATTGTTTGTTAAATTCTTCTTGATGAATGACCAAATGTCGGGGCGGATGCTAATTTTATTTGTGGCCCACGAACCACGTCGTTTCATCAAGAGGTAATTTTATACCTTTTAGCATACCCCTATCTTCTCCAGGGGACAACCGATTTTTTGATATCCTTGTAAATTCTTTTGGTGCGCACAACAGTGGTAAGGTTTGCAACAACCTCGAGAGCTCTATCCCTGTTTTTTAGTCTGCGCTCTTTGCAGAGGGGATGTCTTCATCAAGCACTTCTTTGACGCGAATGGCAAGGTCGCTCAAGTTAAATGGCTTTGCGAGGAAATGAACCTTAGACACATCTTTGAGCTGTTTTTGAAAAATGTCTTCCGTATATCCTGAAATGAAAAGAACTTTAGGGGTAAATTCTAGCTGAGCCATTTCATTCACAAAAGTTGGGCCATCCATGTGGGGCATCACCACATCAGAAATAATCAGGTCTACTTTTTCCTTGTTTTCTTTCATAAGTTCAAGCGCGTCAATTCCACTAATGGCTTCGATTACTTTGTACCCTTTGCTACGCAACGCCCGAGCACTGAAAAGCCTAACCGCATCCTCATCCTCAACCAGCAAAATGGTGCTTGATCCTGTTAAATCCTGAGGCGGCGCTTTCTCTTTTGTAAGAGGCTCGGGGGCCTTGTTGTCCCCCGAGACATATCGAGGCAAATAAATGCTAAATGTGGTGCCCTCTCCTACCTTTGACTCTACATGAATGAATCCGTTCGTTTGCTTCATAATTCCATATACAGTGGCTAGACCAAGACCTGTGCCTGCGCCCGCTTTTTTTGTTGAAAAGAAGGGCTCAAAGATATTGTCAATGACTTCAGAATCAATTCCCTCCCCCGTATCAGTGATTTCAATAAGACTATAAACTCCAGGAGGAATCACATCGTGGCCATAGCGTTTGGCTTTTTTAAGCTCGCAGTTTTGAGTGGTTATAAAAATTGTACCGCCGCTTTTTTCCATCGCATCACGGGCATTGACGACCATGTTGATGATCACTTGTTCAAATTGACTTTGATCCACAAGAACGAGGCCTAAATTGCGCGCGTGCTTCATTTCAAGTGTCACATTGGCCCCAACAAGGCGACGTAGCATGGCTGAGAGCTCCGCAAGGCACTCTGTAATATCAAGAACCTTGGGTTGGAGGGTTTGTTGGCGAGAAAAGGCTAAGAGGTGGCGCACAAGATTAGCCGCTCTGTTGGCATTTTGCTTAATTTGCATCACATCCGTAAAAGAATGATCCCCCGGTGTATGGCGGAGCAACAAAAGGTCACAAAATCCGATCATGGCCGTTAAAAGATTATTGAAGTCATGGGCAATGCCCCCGGCAAGTTGTCCCACGGCTTCCATTTTTTGATGTTGAATGAGCTGAACTTCAAAACGCTTTTGTTCTGTAATGTCATTGAATTGAATAAAGAGACCCTTTTGATTTTTAAGGGGAAGGGCGGCAAGATGAGCAGAGACAATGGATTCTCGTATGCCTATTAAATGCATTTCAAGAGGCAGCTCTTTCGTTTTTTCAGTTAAAAAGGCCTGGAGACCCTCTTGGACAGTGCCTCTTTGAAAATCAGCCACAATGTCCAAAAAGGAAGTCCCGTAGAAAGGGAGTTCCTTTGGCCAGAATTGTTCCCGAAAGAGAAGGTTTGAATCTTGGATTAAGCTGTTTTCATCTAAGCATGCAACAGGCAGCGGAATCATATCTAGAACTTTTTTCAAATCAGCCTGATTCGCAAAGGGAGTATACACATGGGCAATGGAATAGGTCATGATTCCCTTGTTATAGGGGATTTGCATTTGTTCAAGAAAGGCGGTTTTAAGACGAGAGGAAGAGGTAAGAAAATCGCATTTTCCTTGAATTTCATGGGGTTTGAGAAGATCGTGGGCGCGCGATTTAGCCAACAATTTTGAAAAGGGAAGGCCCACAATATCTTTTCTTTCATATCCCAACCATTTTGCAAATTTTTCATTACAAAACAAAAGGGTTCCTTTTTCATTAAGAGAAAAAACTCCCTCCATTACAGAATCCATAAGATGGGTCAGCAGGTTGATTTGAGAAAGATATGCGGATTGTTCATCTTTTTCATGACTAAGATTATGACACTGCCACAAGGCTTTTGTTCCAAGAGACGTTGTTTTAATACGCCATGCTTCTTTTTTGTCTTCTCTTGTGAGGTGAAGAGTTTCGACCACCGCTTCCTTGCGGGCGAGGCTGTCAAAAAGACGATTGAGGGCTGCTTTGCTTTCTTCGTTGGCAAGCGCATTTTTTAATGTAGGAAGGCTTGTCGCCCACCAACACTCTTCTTCTGCCTTGTGATTGCCGCAAACGAAGCGGTGCTCAGGTGTGAGAACAAGAAGGGGAGTCCTTATGGTTGCATAGGCCGCTGATTGGAGTTGGTAGTGTGTCATTGTGGTGTTGAGACGTTCCAGCTTAATGAGCAAAAACAAGATCATCCCCCCCGCACACCCCATCATCAGAAGGGTGACAAGGAAAAATTCACGCTGCCCCGACAGCAGCGTCATGACTCCCCCTAAAAGAATAATCAGAGCGACATTTATGGTGCAAAGAAGCCATACAAGCCCTAGCCTTTTAAATTGAGGAGGCATTGCGATCAGATTTTTTAAGTAGGTTTTTAGCCTATCCTGTAGCATGATTTTTTATATCTTTTAATGTTATTAAACACTGTCCTAAAATCACCCGAAGAAGTCAAATAAAAAGTTTTTTTCCTTACCTCCCGACATTTATATTTTATTTATCACACCTCCTGGCCATCCCCTTTGTTTATCATCAACGACTTAGAAGTTATTGACTTGCAAGGAAAATCCTAGAACTTCTTGATCGAGGACAAAAGTGGGGTGGCCAAGAGTGGAAGGCCCAAAGCTCAACTTAGGTATTTCTTAAACCACGTCTGAGCAACCTCACTGACCGCTTCTAAGGCTCCTGGTTCCTCAAAAAGATGCGTTGCTTCAGGGATAATCACAAGATCTTTTGGGCCCCTTAATTTTTGAAAAGCCTTTTCATTCATCTCGATGACAGGATGGTCCTTTCCTCCTACGATCAAGAGAGTGGCTGCATGAACATCCGTAAGGCAAGATTCTGCTAGATCAGGTCTGCCACCTCTTGAAACAATGGCTTTCACACATTTGAGATGATGGGTGGAGGCTGTCAGAGCAGCGGCCGCACCCGTGCTTGCACCAAAATATCCAAGGACTAACTGTTTTGTTTCAGGGTTTTTGATCACCCACTCTGTGACCGCCATCAGACGGGCGCTGAGAAAGGGGATATTAAAGCGATATTCACCCGTTATCATATCAACTCTCTCCTCATCCGGGGTGAGAAGGTCAAAAAGCAACGTGCCCATTCCGGCTTCGTTTAGGGAACGGGCCACAAATTGATTGCGAGGACTCAAACGGCTACTCCCACTTCCATGAACGAATAAGACAATCCCTTTCGTATCTTGCGGAAGAGAAAGGATGCCCTCAAGGGAACACCCTTTAAGAGGGATTTTTACAGCGTGTTCATTCATCATGACTTGCTCCTTCTCTGCTTTGGTGAGATTGCTTGAGGAGGATGAGGACTTCTTCATCAGAAACCTGGGAAAAATTAAGGTAAAATGCCCCCACCGCATAAAAATAAGAGGGTATTTCAAGGCAAATAAGCTCATCAACGTATTCCTTTAACATCTCAAGGGCTTTAGGAGAGGAAACAGGAACAGCTAAAATCAATTTTCTAGGCTGAAACCGTTGTATGGCTTGAAGAGCCGCCCGAACGGTAACGCCAGTCGCAATGCCATCATCAACAAGAATGACTGTTTTATCCGCAATATTTGGAAAATCTTTCCCTCCACGATAGAGCTGCAATCGCCGGTTTAATTCTTGTGTTTCACGTGCGATGGTTCCCTCCATATCAGAGCGCGCCACGCCTAAGAGATGGAGCGAGGCCTCATCTAAAATAAGAACATCTGGGGCCACAGCGCCAACGCCAAACTCGGGATTTTCAGGAAGGCCTATTTTCCGAACGACAAAAACATCAAGCGGTGCGTTAAGCTGTTGCGCCACCTTATGACCAATGGGAACGCCTCCTCGTGGCAAGGCAAGGATAAGGGGCCTTTCTTTTTGATACTTCTTTAGTTTTTCAGCAAGTTGTTGCCCTGCATCCTCTCGATCTCGAAACATGAGAGCCTCCACCCTTTTGTTTTTTGGAGAACAATATTTCATCTTATATTTATTATAGTATTCTTTAATGATTATAGTCAACATTAATAAAGTATATGGCCAATCATATTGCTTGCTACGCTTAGCAAAAATATCCGACTTGTAAGCGCGCTGATGGTGAGGATTTCAGGGAATTTAATAGGTTTGACTTTTATTAAAAAATGCTTAAAATCCCGTTAAATAATAAAATTCCAGGGATTCTAATGGTTTTAAAAAGAAAACACCTAGCGCTTTTAACGTGTGGGGCTGTGCTCACAGCTTGTGAGACATCTAAACCCCCACCCGTCTTTAACAAGAACACTCCTTTTGCCTCTCTCAAAGCAAAAAAAGAGATGTCCCCTGTTCTTGCTCACGCGCTTCAACTCCTCAAAGAGGAAAAATACGCTGAAGCCTCTCAGCTTATCAATCTATCCCTTCAGTCTCAGCCAAAAAGTGCTTCTTTTCACGTCTTAAATGCCTTTACGTATGAAAAATTGGCTGCAAAAGGAGATGCCTCAGGACTTGAGCTTGCAGCCGTTGGCTACCAAAATGCGATTAACCTTGATCCTTCCAATATTTTTGCGATTACCCAACTCGCCAAGCTAAAGGTTCGTGAGAAACAATTCGGAGACGCGCAAGAACTCTTTGCCAATGCTCTTTTGATAAAGCCAAATGACGCGGATCTTCTGCATGAACTTGCCGCAGCGTCTTACTATTCTTATGACATAAAAACTGCAATTGCAGCTATTTCTAAGGCGGAAACACTCAAACCAAAGGACCCTCTGATCCACCGCTCTATGGCTATGATCTATGCAGCTGTGGGCGATTTTGAAACAGCTAAAAAGCATTTAGATATTTTTAAGGCTAAGCTGGGAGATGATCCCGCCGTTGCACAAGCCGTAAACCGCATTAGTGATTGGTCTTCCCTTTATAAAAGTGGGAGAATCAAGCTTGCTGCTGCAACATCAGATGACGCAAGCGGCTCGGGTGATGGTTCAGGTGGTGGCGCCGACACCCTAGGCACGGTGGAACAATCAAACACAGCGTTGAATAAGCCATCGCCAACTGCGAGCGGGTCCCCGTCAACGGGTGCTTCTGCCGGTCCAGCGCCACAAATTATTGTAGATTGTTATATGCTTCGCATACAAGAATCAGTAGAAACCTCAAAAGGCAATAATATTCTGCAAAATCTTGCCGTTACTTTTAATCCAGGCGGGTTTATGGCTTGGCGAGGAGCCATGGGAGGAACGGGAGTAACCCATGGGGCGTCGAAGGGTAGCTCGACCGACTTTGTTCCTGACACGGGATTTAAACCTAACCAACAAGGAGGAGGAACAGGCGAGGGGAGCCTCCCAGGGGCGGCATCTGTATTTACTGCTGGCGCACCAAACATAATGAGGTTTGCTAATGCTGGAACGATGACGGGCAACATATTTGCCTCAGGGATCACCTGGGCAGGGTTGACCTATAGTCTTAATATTGCGAATGCAATTGATATGCGCACCGAGGTCATCAGTCGCCCCTCCCTGATGACATTTCCTCAAAAACAATCTGTCTTTTTTTCAGGAAGTGAACTTGTTGTTGGACTTGCAGGACAGAACGGATCAAATCTCTTAAAATACCCTGTTGGCGTGACACTTATTGTGACACCCGAAGCGTTAGATGAAGATTTGCTCACTCTTAATATTACAGTTGAAGGAAGTCTTATCAATAATGCAAACCCCAATCTTACCCAAACAGTGAACGTAGACAAAACGCGCGTTGATACTTTCGCAAAGATTCGTCTTGGAGAAACGCTCGTGTTAGGGGGAATTTACGAGAGGACGGAGCTTCTCTCAAAAGATGGATTCCCAGGCCTCCGAGACATTCCCATTGCTCAATATTTTTTCTCTAACGAATCTACCCTTAGCACGCGCAGTTCAATTGTCTTTATGCTCACACCGCGTTCATCAGACATTGTAAAAAGCGCTGTGAATCGAGCAATGTCGAGAGATAGTGCGGAGCGAAAAACTCATCTTGCTGAGCTGTCGAACCGAAATCCCAATTGGTATGCCTGCAGTCCTAACTTAGTGCCAATTCTTGGCTTCATTGCAAGGGATGCAGTGATTTACTATGAATTTAGATCAGGGGATATTGTTCCCCCAAGCTGGGGATGGGAACCCACTGATGAGGATAAACTTGGGAATTTGGAAAGCTTTTTCTATTATTAGTGGTCCCTTTATTTGTCATCCTTCTGAACTTGTCATGCTGAACTTGTTTCAGCATCTCATGACAATGAGACCCTGAAACGAGTTCAGGGTGACAATGACTTGGATAACAATATTTTTGTCAAATGGCCACTCGGAAAATTTGACCCTGTAGCAGATCTGTTATACACTATAAATATAAAACGGCAAAAGACTGCAGTGGGCTTGCCGTGTTAGAAGAAGGAATAAAAAAAGAGCCGGGGTATTACCCCGGCCAAGTTTAACAGGGAGGCTTTACGTCTATAAGACGTAGGACCGACAAGTCGGCCCTTCGGGTCCGAAAACCCTCCACGTAGGCATTGCGCCCTGTGGTGATTCAGCTCAGGTATAGGGAGGTATGCCTGAGCTGATAACTACGATATAGGGCACCGTTATCATCTATGCCAGCATAATTTTTGCATTTCAGCCATGCGATTGCTGCTTGTATTTACGTTTTTGGCTTTATTCGCTTTCTATATTCAAATTGACTTGAGAACACCTTATTTCCATTCCATCCCTTGGTCATTCTCTACCTCTTGTCCTCTCACCCCTTGTCATCCCCGCGAAGGCGGGAATC
>CAZSAH010000006.1:0-45821 GCA_964605015.1 uncultured Alphaproteobacteria bacterium
GGGGATCTTTTTGGTTGAAGCAAGATCCCCGATGAAGAAATCCTAATGTTTTCTAACGAAAACAAAGGATTTCTAGCTCGGGGATGACAAAGTGGGAGAAGTCCTGGACCCCCGCCTTCGCGGGGATGACAAGTGGGGGCGGGGTTGACAAAAGTGGGAGAATGACAAGGGTGAGAGGATATAGACAAAGAAAAGGCTGCATGTCCTTCGGACATGCGTTGTTTGTACTGGATTGCTTCGTCGCTTCGCTCCTCGCAAAGACGTTGAAGTAGAATCCTTATGCAAAGCCCCCTAAGCGTTTCCTTCTTCCTCTGGCGCCGTCGCTGTAGGAACCTCAGCAGCTTCAGCAGCAGCTTCCTCTTCCTCTTCAGCTTTTTTCACCGTTGGCGCAACGATAGTGCCAATCGTTGTATCTCTCTCTGGATGAGCCGCCGTCACTCCTTCAGGAAGCTTTAGATCCGCCAGATGGATGGTATGGTGAATATCAAGGCCCGTCAGATCAATCTCCAGACCCGTTGGGATGTGGTCAATATCTGAGGAAACCTCTAGGTTATGAATAAGAATGTTCAACATTCCTCCGCGCTTGATGCCAGGGGATTTGTCTTCATTCACAAAGTTCAAGGGAATGGCAACCGTAATCTTTTGATCCTTTGACACCCTCAAAAAATCCACATGAAGGGGGCGATCGGTCACAGGATGGAACTGTACAATACGGGCGAGGGCCTTTTCCTTCTTTTTATCAAGAGGAAGCTCAAAGATCTTGGACAAGAACCCGGGGCGGTGAAGTTCCCTATCCAGCTGAATGGGGTCCAAAGAAAAATGAACAGGCACCTCTTTTCCCCCGTATAATACAGCCGGAACACGTCCTTCGCGGCGCAGACCCCGAGAGGCCCCTTTTCCTGTTTTCTCCCGCAATTGAACATCAAGTTGAGCTGGTGCTGTCATGTCATAACTCCTTTAAACGTCAAGATTATGTCTACTTGTATACAAATCCCGAGCGCGGTGCAAGAAATTTAGATAGCGAGTCTTAGCTTGGCAATAGTTGTCTTGTTAATGTTTGCCCCTATTCTTCCCCTTCGCCTTCTTATCAGCAATCGCACTTGTATTTGCGATTGTCGCCTCCAGTGCAGCAACCTTGGTCGTTAATGCGGTAATTTCAGTTTTTCTTGCGTCGTATAGCTCTCTCGCGATGCGTATTTCTTTTGCGGATGTCTTTGCAGCCTCCTTTAATCCTGCAATTTCAGCATCTTTTGCCCCTAGTATTGCAGCAACCTTGGCCTCTGATGCCTCCGCTTCTGCTGCGCGGTCTCTTCTCTCTTTCTCAAGCAGATCCTTTAATTCTGCAATTTCAAGAGCTTTATCTCCTGCTGTTGCACCAGTCTTGGACTTTGATGAGAGAGCCTCTTCCGCGCGTTTTCTCTCTTTTTCAACCTGATCCCTTAGTCTTTGCAGTTCTGCAGCTGCTTCCCGTGCTTTTGCAGCACCCTTGGCCTCTGATGCGCGCGCATCTGCTGCGCGTCCCTGCCTCTCTTTCTCAAGCAGATTGTTTAGTTTTTGCAGGTCTGTGTCTCTTGCCTGTACTGTTGAGATATAATCTTGCCTTTCTGCTATTAAGCCTTGATATTCCCTTTCCAATAATGTGCTGTGTTCTTCCATACTAGACAATTGTTTCAAAAGTTCTTTTTCGCTTTCCCGTATCTTGTTTAGTTCACCATTTTTTTTAGTATTTAGTTCGCTATAGAATTTTACGTCTGCCTTTAAGCTCTCGGCTTCGCTTTGCAAGTCTTCGTTCTCCTTTGTTAACTGGCGAGCTCTATCGGTTGCTCGCTCAAATTCATCACGGCAACGCTCATTGCGACAGGCATCTAGAGCCCTTGTTGGTATATTAATCTCCTCATCCATCGCATGAACTGGAGAAAAAAGGACGGAGGCAGAAGACATCAGAAAAGCGGAAAGGTAAAATAGTGTACGAATATTTGCCATGGATCACTCGCTTATTAAATTAAACAAAAATATTATAATATTTAAAATAATTCAAAAACAACAAATGTCAAGAAAAAAATGATAGATATAAGCGCAATTTGATAATGTCCGGCATGTAAAGCTGGAGGCAATTGAACATCAAGTGGAGCTGGTGCTGTCATGGTCATAACTCTTTTAAACATGAAGCTCCTCTGAACAAAGGGATCTTTCGCTTATTTTTTAAAACTTTAATTAAAAATTAACACACACATGATAACATCTAAAAAACATAAAACAAATATTTGATATGGAATGGAAATGAAAACAAACTATATTACAACTTTAATGTTGCTACTTGGCCTGCAAGCCTTTAGTGAACCAGGACAAACAATAAATATCACGGTGTTGTGCCCAGATGGCAAACCATTTTCTGCACACCCGGGAGGGATATTGAAACGCAATAGGCTCCTTGCGGTATCTAACGCGCCTACAGACAATCCGTACAAGATTATAGCGAGGTCTACTACTGGCAGTGTAATAGCTATTCCCGATGAGTATGCACAGAAGACAATTATCATTTCTGCAGAAAATTTTGCTCCTAAGACTGGATGCAATATTAAGCCACTTCCTACTGATAGCCAGTCGCTTGCAACTCCTCCTTTTCAACCTAGCTCTGATGCAACAGTTACTCTTGGTTTGGTAAAATAGTTAAATCCTTTTCCTCAAGGTGCTTGAGCTCATCTCTCAGACGGGCGGCCTCTTCGAATTCTAAGTTGCCGGCGGCGGCAAACATCTTCTTTTCCAAGCTTTCCTTGTAGGCTTTGCGTTTGGAGAGAGACATGACCAGGTAGGGGTCCTCATCCAAGGGAATGGTTGTGTGATCCTTTTCGTACACGCTTTCCAAAATGCGGTGGATGGATTTTTTGATGCTCTCAGGCGTAATGCCGTGGGTGGCATTGTAGGCCTGTTGTTTCTCACGGCGGCGCTCTGTTTCTTCAAGGGCGGCCTTCATGGACTGGGTGATTTTATCCGCGTATAAGATGGCACGGCCCTCCACATGACGAGCGGCGCGCCCAATGGTTTGGATCAGCGAGGTCTTGGACCTTAGATACCCTTCCTTGTCCGCGTCCAAAATAGCTACCAAGCCACATTCGGGGATATCAAGACCTTCGCGCAATAGGTTGATGCCAATAAGGACGTCGACCACGCCGAGGCGTAATTCTCGAATAATTTCAATGCGCTCTAGGGTTTCAACGTCGGAGTGAATATACTTCACCTTAATCCCCACCTCAGCCATATACTCGGTCAAAGCTTCGGCCATCCGCTTGGTGAGGGTCGTCACCAGCACCCGAGATCCCTTTTTGACCATGGCTTGGCATTCTTGAATCAAATCATCCACTTGGCTTTCAACAGGGCGCACAAGGCAGATGGGATCCATAAGGCCGGTGGGACGAATGATTTGCTCAACAAACACACCTTGGGTTTGCTCAAGCTCCCAGGGCGCAGGGGTGGCGGAGACAAAAAGGGTCGGGGGGCGCATGGCTTCCCATTCCTCAAATTTCAAGGGGCGATTATCCCGGCATGAGGGCAAGCGAAACCCAAAGTCGGAAAGGGTTTTCTTTCGAGACGCATCCCCCTTATACATGCCTCCCAGCTGGGGAACGGTCACATGGCTTTCATCCACAAAGAGTAAGGCGTCGTTGGGTAAATATTCAAAGAGGGTAGGGGGCGGCTCGCCTGGCGCGCGCCCTGTTAAAAAACGAGAATAATTCTCAATGCCTGCGCACATGCCCGTTGCGGTGAGCATTTCAAGATCAAATTGTGTGCGTTGCTCAAGGCGTTGGGCTTCTAAGAGTTTCCCTTCCTCTCGCAGCTCTTTCAAGCGACTTTTGAGCTCGACCTTAATGCCCCCAATGGCTTGCTGAAGGGTGGGGCCTGGCGTCACATAGTGGGATTTAGCGTATATCTTAATGGACGGAAGGGGCGCTATTTTTTTGCCCGTCAACGGGTCCACCTCGACAATGGATTCGATTTCATTGCCAAACAAGGAAATCCGCCATGCGCGATCTTCATAATGGGAAGGGAAAATCTCCACAATATCCCCTTTGGCCCGAAAGGTTCCTCGATGAAAATCAATATCGTTGCGCTTGTATTGCAAGCTGACTAGCTGGCGCAACAGGTCATCCCGCTCAATCCGATCCCCAAGGCTCAGGGAAATCACCATCTGGCTGTAGGTTTCCACCGAGCCAATGCCATAAATGCACGATACACTGGCTACAATGATGACGTCTTTGCGTTCCAGCAGCGCCCGGGTTGCCGAATGGCGCATGCGATCAATTTGCTCATTAATGGTGGCTTCTTTTTCAATATAGGTGTCTGTGCGGGGAACGTACGCTTCGGGTTGATAGTAATCATAATAGGAGACAAAATACTCCACCGCATTATGGGGGAAAAAGGATTTCATCTCCCCATAGAGCTGGGCCGCCAGTGTTTTATTAGGCGCCATAATAAGGGTGGGGCGGCCCTCTTCCGCAATGATTTTGGCCATGGTGAAGGTTTTACCCGATCCCGTCACGCCTAGCAAAACCTGGTTTCTCTCGTTCGCAGCCAGCCCTTCCCTCAAGGCACGAATCGCCTGGGGTTGGTCCCCCGCAGGGGCAAAATCAGAAACAAGAGTAAAGAGGGCCATACGACTTACCTGTGGTTGTTTAAGAGTACTTTATTGAGATTTTAGTCGGTTGTCACCCCATGCCACACCACTTGTCATACTCGCCCCCAATTGTCATCCCCGCGAAGGCGGGGATCCAGATAGCGCTTTGATTTTTCAATAAAAAACTCGTTTTCATTGACGCAAAGTTAAAAAAGGTTGCATTCCTACGGAATGCGTTGTTTCTACTGGATCCCCGCCTTCGCGGGGATGACAAGTATTGAACAACAAACAAGTTAAAAAATATATCCAAATGGCCAACCGGAAAATTTGACTCTGGAGAGGGTCTGTTGTATATTAAATATAAGCTCAGAGTGAATTGTAGACACCTTGTTGTTCTCTATTCCTTGTCATCCTCTCGCTGAAAATCCTTTGTTTTCGTCAGAAAACATTAGGATTTCTTCATCGGGGATCTTGTTCGCAACGAATAAGATCCTCGGTTCAAGAAAAGTCATTGTTTTTCTTCGAAAAACAAGCCTTTCCTAGACCGAGGATGACAAAAGTGGGATGACAAAGAATAGAGAACAATAAGACACTCTCAATTTATCTGAGTACAGACTAACAAGAAAAGGACCTCCCCATGCCCTCTCAGCCCGCTTTTAGCCCTCAACCTCTCCCTGAAGGATTTGTTTATTTAGCTGATATTGATCCAACGATTTTAGAGGAGGTTCGCTACGCAGGGCCCCATAATTTTATGGGTCGTCCCATGCCGGGGTATCTTGCCCCCGTTATTATCTTAACAGAAGCTGCCGCCTTGGCCTTAAAGGCGGCACAGGCTGACGTTAAACCTTTTGGCCTCACGTTGAAGGTGTATGATGCCTATCGTCCTCAAGAGACGGTGGATTCTTTTATCACATGGGCGGAAGATTTGACCGATCAGCTAACAAAGGCTGAATTTTATCCAGGCGTCAATAAAAGAGACGTGTTTGACCTGGGCTACGTGTCCAAAAAATCTTCCCACACACGGGGCAGTACGGTTGATCTAACCCTTGTGCCCCTGCCGGTTCCGCCTCAGCCTACGTGGACACCGAACGATCCGAGTGTGGATGGACGCCTTCCCAGAGGCCAACGCTTTGCTGACAATTCTATTGATATGGGATGCGGGTTCGATTGTTTTGACGAACTGTCTCACCCGCAGAACCCGGCCCTTCCAGCTGAGGTGCGAGCCAATCGTATGCTGCTTTCCACCCTGATGGTCAAGCATGGATTTAAGCCCTATGATAAGGAGTTTTGGCACTTTACCTTGAAAGATGAGCCCTTTCCCAATACGTATTTTAACTTTCCCGTAGCGTGAGGGATGAAGACAGAATGGAACAGCCTATGAGACCCTCAGGTCGTCGCGCGGACGAGCTTCGCACCATATCATTTGAAACAGGCCATGCCAAACATGCGGAAGGCTCCTGCCTTTCCAAATTTGGGGATACCCATGTGTTGTGTACGGCCTCTATCGAAGAAAAAGTGCCGCCCTTTTTGCGTAACAAGGGAACCGGATGGGTGACGGCAGAATATGGCATGCTGCCTCGGTCAACCCATACGCGGACGGATCGAGAGGCTGCGCGCGGAAAACAAACGGGGCGCACCCAAGAGATTCAGCGCCTTATTGGCCGCGCTCTACGGTCTGTTGTGGACTTAAAGGCGTTGGGAGAGCGGCAAATCACCATTGATTGCGATGTTTTGCAAGCGGATGGGGGAACGCGCACGGCGGCTATTTCAGGCGCTTACGTGGCGTTGCACCTGGCGTTGCAGCATTTTGTTGCCAAAGGAAAGATTAATGCCGTCCCTATCACACACCAGGTAGCCGCGGTTTCCTGTGGGATTGTCCTCGGGGTTCCTGTGCTTGATTTAGACTATAGGGAAGATAGTAAGGCTCAAGCGGATGCAAATTTTGTGCTCACAGACTGTGGGGCCATTATTGAAATTCAGGCCACCGCAGAAGACAAGCCTTTTCAAGAAGACGCCCTGACTGAAATGATGCGCCTTGCGCGCTATGGCATCGGAGAGATTACGGCCCTCCAACGGTCGATACTAGGAGTTTAGTTGTGAGAAGAAAAGAAGAAAAAATTGATATTTCTTTAAGAAGAGCCCTTAAAAAGGCCCAAGCGCTTGTTCAAAAGCACAACGTTCATCAAAAGAAACTCTCTGACGTTTTGTTTGAGATGAGAAAAAAAGAAAACGCAATGACGTCATTTTCTATCTCTCAAAAAATGGAGATGCGTCAACATGTTCCAATTTGTGTGCATTGCAGATCAGGAGGCGTTGGCAATCCAGTAGCCCCGTACTTTCTATCCATACTTCCAATTTCTTGTCCCCAAGCTTCGCAAGTTGGATTGTTTTGAAACGTCAAGCATGGCGTATACCTCCCACCAGTATTGCTGTATACGCGTACAGGCTTGCCATTGGTGCCCTTACCCCATGACGTTTGTTCATAGTTACACTGACACTTTATCCCTGCATTTGCTTCTGAAAAAGCAAAGCCGAGAAGTAAAAATGATAAAAATAGCTTGTTCATCTTAATGTCTCCATAAAAAGTTTATAGCAACATTATACAATGATTTTTATTAAATAATTATTAATTAATAAAGATAAAAAATATTTTAAAGCAAAGTTTGGGCATAGGGAGGCGATGCGCAAGCAGGAGTGAATTTTTAAACTACACCGCCACGCTGAGGGGAGCCACGTCTCCCAACCAAATCTCACGGGTGTGGAGGCTTTTTAAGCTTTCTCGGTGACCGATAGAGACAAAGGTCGTTTCTGGCAGCTGTTTCTTTAAAAGACGATAGAGGTACGCCTCTGAGGCCTCATCCATGGCGGAGGTCGCTTCATCCATAAACAACCACTGGGGTTTGGTGAGAAGAGCGCGCACGATGGCAACCCGTTGTTGTTCTCCCAAAGATAACACCCGCGACCAATCGTTGACTTCGCTCAAGCGTGGTTTAAAGGCACCCAGGCCCACAGCCTCCAATCCCTCGCAGATCTCTGTCTCAGGGGCCTTCGAGGAGGGGTATTGCAGGACCTCTTCAAGACTTCCCAAAGGCATATAGGACTTTTGGGGAAGGAAAAGAAAAGGGGAGGAGGGGAGTTTAATCTTTCCTTTTCCATGGGGCCAAAGGCCCGCAATAACCCGCGCAAAGGTGCTTTTTCCCACCCCTGTGGGACCTGTGATGAGAGTGTCTTCTCCGCGCTTAAACGTAAACGTGAGGTCTTCTTTTAAAACAGGTCCAAGAGGAAGGCTAATGTGAGCGCAGTTGATCTCAATATCCTCTCCCTTATGTGTGACATAAACAAGAGGGGAGGGGGGGAGAGTCTCCAAGCTCATCTTAAACTCTAACAAACGATTCGTCGTTGCGCGCCAGCTTGTGATACTGGAAAAGTTTGTGATGATAAAAGAAAGGGACGAACTCACCTGAGTAAAGGCAGACAAGGTTTGAGTAAATCCTCCAAAAGTGATCTCTTTTGTGAAAAAACGAGGGGCTGCCAACAAAAAGGGGAAAAGATATTGAAGCTGCCCATAAAAACTGTTCCATGAGTTCATGACCAACATGCGTCGGATAATACCATAGAAATTCTCAGCCACATGGTCAAAGCGGGTCGCCAGAACTTTTTGTTCTGCATTCTCTCCTTGATAAAACGCAATGCCTTCCCCATTTTCCCGAAAACGCATCAGGGTATAGCGAAAATTAGCTTCTCTCTTTTCTTGTTCGTAATTGAGCCCAATGAGGCTGCGCCCGAAATAAAAGCTTAAACACGTTCCTGCAATCGCATAGAGGAGAGCCCCCCAGCACATATATCCTGGAATAGCGAGGGTAAAGCTTCCTAAAGGAATGTGAAGCGTTCCCGACAGAGACCATAAAATCCCTAAAAAAGACACCAAAGTGACCGCTTGTTGGAACAAGGACAAACTTAAATTGAGGGACTTATCGATAAATTGATTGATGTCGTCCGCAATCCGCTGGTCGGGGTTGTCCGACCCATCTCCTTTGAGCTGAAGAGTGTAATAACGCTTGTCCTTCATCCAGTGTTCGATGAGGTGCAGCGTCATCCATTTCCGCCAGCGAATCTCTAGCTTTTGAAGGAGATAGAGTTTGATCATATAAGAAACAATCGCAAAGAAGGCTAGGATACAAAAAATTCCCAAAAGGCGAAAGAAGGCTTCCTTGTTAAGCTCTTGAAGGGCGGTAAAAAAATCA
This sequence comes from uncultured Alphaproteobacteria bacterium, assembly GCA_964605015.1. Classification (GTDB taxonomy): domain Bacteria; phylum Pseudomonadota; class Alphaproteobacteria; order UBA9655; family UBA9655; genus UBA9655. Next base: position 8,857 of record CAZSAH010000006.1, read on the forward strand.
TTATTCCAATAATTCAGCCAAACCGTAATCGTAATGAAAAATCCCATGAGGGCCAGATGCCCCCCCAGCAGTCCAGCGGCAATCCAGCGGTCTTCTGAGGTCCAATAGGGGCGAATGAGGTGGGTCCAAACGTGTCCGAGAAAAGCGAAGAATGATGTTTTCATGGAGTATCCCTTCCCATAATATTATTTTATAATATTTTGTTTCATGTAGAAAGTATGTAGCAGTAAAAAGTATACTAATCAAGATGTGCAGGCCATAAAAATTGCAACCTTTTATATTTGTTTGGTTTTTCTTTGTTATTAGCAAGATCGCCATTGCGAGGGAGCTTTGCTGCAAAGTATGTCGTCTTTGCGAGGGATCGAAGCGACCGCGGCAGGATTTTTCACTTTTTTGTCATCCTCTCGCTGAAAATCCTTTGTTTTCGTTAGAAAACATTAGGATTTCTTCATCGGGGATCTTGCCTTAACGAATAAGATCCCCGATCAAGAAGTTCTAAGATTTGCGTTGCAAATCAAGAACTTCTAAGCCGGGGATGACAAGAAATGGAATGGGAATAAGGTGCTTTCGAGTCATTTGAGTATACATAACCCCCTCCCCATGGACCTTGAAGGACAAAGTTTCAGCTGTTAACGGAATTTTAAGCCAAACCGTGTATCGTGTACAGATAAGTGGGTAAAAGGCCTAAAAGTGAGAGGCACGACTCACCTTAGAAAAGACAGTTAACACTTAACAGAGAAGGATATTAACCATGAGTAAAAACTTTCTTCAGATATCAGCATTGATTTTAGCGGCGTGGACAGTCGGATTTGGCCCTGTTAATGCTGACGAACCGTGCAGAAAAGACAAAGAGTACATTGACGATCACGGTAAACTGCAAGACTCAGACTGCCAGTGGGATCCTGATGGTAAAAATTGTTACTCAACGTGGACCTACGCTGCAGTTAAGTCTAGCATAGGAAGCTGCCAACACTACACCACCAAATGGAATGAAGACAGTTGCTACTGCCAACTCCCTGGTGCTGTTCAAAAACCAGCTAATGCGAAAAAAAAGAAATAGGCAGTGTTTGATCAAACACCCAAATGCAAAACAAACTGTAGATAAAGGTCACTTTTTGGTCTCCCAAAAGTGACCCAATTTCTCGATGGTAGTAAAAACAAGTCGCCCCAAATTAGCGCCGTAGAATTCACACAATGGATACGGGGTACACCTACCACGCGCGTTCAAAAAGCGCGCAACTGACTAAAAAAAATCGTTAATATTTGAGATCCTTCCAACGAAGGATCTCTTTTTCCTCCATAAATCTGACTTCCCCAACGTAATCCCAGTATTCCATAAGGTTGGCAACGCCCTCTTCCCCCCCCTCTTTTTTCTTGATTTCTTGGTGAATCCAAGGCATGAATAGGGGTCTCTTAAAGAAGGGTTTAACTTATGCAAACTTATACGGGCAGCAATTTTGGGACCAAGCTCTTTATGTTAAGAGCTTTACGCAATCCCCGTCAATTGGGGGCTGTGGCGCCGAGTTCTCGTTATTTAGGGGCCCTTTTAGCCCGCCATGCCGCTGTGGATGATCATTCCCCTATCGTCGAGCTTGGGGGAGGAAGTGGATCGCTCACACGCGCGATGATAAAGTCTGGGATTGCGCCGAAACGCCTTTATGTTGTTGAGATCGAACCCACCCTTGCCAATTACTTAAAAAAAGCCTTTCCCGACGTTAATGTTATTCAAGGAGATGCCACAGAGTTAGGAAAAATTCTTCCCCCAGAAGTCCTGGGAAAAGTGCACCGCGTTGTGTCAGGCCTTCCCATGATCAATATGCCCGAATCTGTTCGAGGACAGATTTTGGAGAGTTGTTTTGAGATTATGTCTGCGGGCGGCGCCTATCTGCAATATACCTATTCTCCGCGCTCCTCCATTAATGATAAGGCCTATCGCTTGACAAAAAAGCGCCTCGGGACTGTCTTTTTGAACCTTCCTCCCGCAACTGTATGGAAGTACACAAGAGAGTAGGGGGGCCTCTGCACCACTACACCAGGATGAAGATGGCTAAAACCGTTGTATTATGTATTTTAGATGGATGGGGACACCGAGACAATGGGGTCGACAACGCGATTGCCCATGCCAAAACACCCCATTGGGAGGCTTGTCTTGCCAGCTCTCCCCATACACTTTTGGAAGCCTCTGAGCTTAATGTTGGCTTACCCGAGGGACAAATGGGCAATTCAGAGGTGGGCCATATGAACATCGGCGCAGGGCGCGTGATCCTTCAGGACCTTCCCCGCATCGATGAGGCAATTGCGACCCATACCTTAGAAACACTTACCCCCTTGTTGGAATTCGCCAAGACTCTTAAAAAATCAGGCGGGACTTGCCATCTTTTGGGATTGTTGTCGCCTGGGGGGATTCATTCCCATGAGAGGCATCTCAAAGCGCTTGCGGCATTTCTTGCAGCCCAAGGCATTCCTGTTGCCATTCATGCCTTTTTGGATGGGCGAGATACGCCTCCCCAAAGTGCCGAGACCTCCCTGTCTGCCCTTTTAAAGTTTATTGAGGACCATCCTGGGGTTCAGCTCGCCACCCTTGGGGGACGCTATTATGGAATGGATCGAGATAAACGATGGGATCGGGTGCAAAAAGCTTATGAGACCATCCTCAACGGAACGCCGAAGACCGCACACCCTCTTCCCTATCTGCAGCAAAGCTATAAAGACGGCCTCACGGATGAATTTGTGCTGCCCGTGGCCTTTGAGCCTTATGAAGGGATGAAGGAGGGGGATGGCCTGTTGATGGGCAACTTTAGAGCGGATCGGGCGCGTCAAATTTTAACGTCCTTTTTAGACCCAGGTTTTCAAGGATTCAACAGGTCCCGCCAAGTTTCTTTTGCAGCCACTTTAGGGCTGACAGACTATTCTGAGGCTCTTCATCGTTGGATAAAACCTCTTTTTTCTTCTGGCACTTTGCCCGATGTGTTGGGAGAGGTTATCTCTCGTGCCGGATTAAAGCAGCTTCGTCTCGCTGAGACGGAAAAATATGCCCATGTGACCTTTTTCTTTAATGGCGGGCGAGAGGCCGAATTTCCTGGGGAAGAGCGGATTTTAGTCCCATCCCCCTCCGTTGCCACCTATGACCTTAAGCCAGAGATGGCGGCCTATGCCCTGACGGACCGCCTTGTGGAAGCCATTACAAGCCAAAAATATGCCCTTATTGTGGTCAATTATGCGAATACAGATATGGTAGGGCATACGGGAAACTTCGAAGCCACTCAAAAAGCTGTTGAGGCTGTGGATACTTGTCTTGGGCGGATTCAAGGCGCTATCCAAGAGGCACAGGCTTGCTTGTTGATCACAGCTGATCATGGAAATGCGGAGAAGATGTATGATGATGAGCTTCATTCCCCCCACACAGCTCACACCTTAAACCCTGTGCCCTTTGTGATGGTCAATGGTCCACAAGGATCCCTGCATCCTGGAAATCTTTCTGATGTGGCCCCAACGGTCTTACGCATCTTGGGCCTTCCTCAGCCCGCCGCTATGACAGGGTCATCCCTTTTGGAGAACACCCATGGGTAAACTTCTCTTTTTCATCCTTCTTCTAACAATCCCCGCTTTTGCTGAAGAAGCCCCTCAGAAAATCGGCGATCTTCGAGAGCAACGTCTGACGTTGTTACAGGACCAACAACAGCTTTTAGCAAAGATAGTGGATCTTGAAAAAACCCTTCAAGACCTCTCTCTTGTAGGGGAAGAGAAAAAAGCACAGATTGCGCGCCATCAAGAAGAAATTGCCCAACAGCTGCCCCTTTTAACCCGTCTTGGGAGAGCCAACCCTTTACGCCTTTTGGCTGATCCGCGGATGACTCAACATGCCGTGCGGGGAGTGGTGTTGCTTCGGGCGATGGCGATCTCTCTCAAGCATCGGGCAAGTGCCCTCCAAGCGGAGCTGAATGAGCTGGCCTTAGTCTTGAAAGACCTTGAAATGAAAACTCAAGATCATCGGTCCCTGCTTCAAGCGATAGAGTCTCGTCAGAATCAGATCAAGCGTATGCATGTACGCTGGCAGCAGACAGAGGAGGAACGTCTTGCAGACGAAGATGATTCCGCAACGCTTTTAAGAGAAAGCCGCATCATAACCCTCCCTGAGGAAGAACAAAAAGCTCGCGTCGCAGCAACGGCCAAAGGACTCCCTTTCCAGCATTTAGAACACCCGGTGGTTGGAAGACTCAAAACCGATCCAGAACTTCAAAAGACGTTCAACCCTCAAAGCCAAGGCATTGTTTTCGAAACACAAAAAAATGCTGAAGTGAGTGCGCCTTTCGAAGGAACGGTTGTTTTTAGAGGGCCTTTCCGCACCCAAGAAGAGATCTTAATTATCGACCATGGCCAGCATGTTCACACTGTTTTTATGGGAATGCATAAAATTAGTGCAGATGTGGGGCAAACTGTTTATACTGGGGAACGCTTAGGAACAATGGCAGGGTATGGGAAAAGCGCCCCCTTACTCTATGTGGAGTTAAGGCAAAATGGAAAAGCCATTGACCCTAAACCCTATTTTTAATTGAGACGGAGTCATTAAATGAATTTTCGGGCCTTAGGTTTTTTTGGTTTTATTCTTGTGTCTGCAATCGCTATTACAGGTTTTTATCTGAATGCGACCCCACAACAGGCAGACACAGCGGCCCCTCCCTCTAAAGAAGCCTCTTCTTCTCCTGCCTTAGATTCCCAGATGTTTGATCGTATTTTGGAGCGCATCAAAGAAGATTACGTAGAACCCGTCACGGATGACAAACTTCTTGCGGGGGCTCTCAATGGGATGCTGGCGGCTCTTGACCCACATTCTGCCTACCTTGATCCCAAATCTTACAAAGAGATGATGGAGCAAACAAAGGGAGAATATGGTGGCCTGGGCATGGAAGTGACCATGGAAAATGGGCTTGTGAAAATTATTTCTCCGATTGATGATACGCCGGCTCAAAAGGCGGGTCTGCAAGCGGGCGATCTTATTATTGCGATTGATAAAAAGCCAATTACAGGCATGACCTTGCTTGAGGCGGTTGAATTGCTTCGCGGAAAGCCAGGGGCTAAGGTGCGCCTCCATATCAAGCGGGAAGGCAAGGACGTCTTTGAAAAAACCCTTACCCGAGCGATCATTAAGGTGAAAGCTGTAAAATGGCGCGCAGAAGGAAATGTGGGCTACATCCGAATTGCCACGTTTAATGATGAAAAGACCGTTGCCCTTGTGAAAGAAGCGTTTGCAGACCTTCAAAAGAAGTTGGGGGACAAGATGGAAGGCCTGATCCTTGATGTGCGCAATGATCCAGGGGGGCTTTTGGATGCAGCTATTGGAGTGTCCAATCTTTTCTTGAATAAGGGACAAGAAATTGTCTCCACCAAGGGGCGCAACCCCCAGATCGATTCCCGTATTTCGGCGGATTCTTCTGACATTACGGAGGGCCTTCCGATTGTTGTCCTGATTAATGGGGGATCAGCGTCTGCGTCTGAAATTTTAGCAGGCGCCCTTCAAGATGACCACCGGGCCGTGATTGCGGGAACAAAATCCTTTGGAAAAGGATCGGTTCAAGTGGTGCTTCCCTTAACAAATGGGGGCGCGCTTAAGCTGACAACAGCAAGGTATTACACACCCTCTGGCCGCTCTATCCAGGCAAAAGGGATCGAGCCTGATATTGTGATTGACCAAGTGCAGGCAAAACTTGAGAAAATCGATGAAAAAGAGCGCATTCGTGAGGAAGATTTTGTGGGGGCACTTGATAAAATCCCTGGAGAAAAGCCACAAGCCCCTGAGAAAAAAAAGTCTGAGAGTGCAGAAGGCATAAAAACTGAAAGTGACCTTGATAAGAAAAAGAAGCAAGAGGTTGAAGATTACCAACTGATGCGTGCCCTTGACATTGTCCGCACCATGGCTATTACCAAAAAATATGGTTTACAACAGGGAAAATAGGACGATGCACGTTACGCTTGATTTTGAAAAATCTATTGGAGAACTGGAAAGCAAGATCGCCGAGCTTCGCCACATGTCCTCAACGGGGGAAATGAACATTGGGAACGAGGTCAAGCGCTTGCAAGACAAAACCGACAAACTTTTGAAAAAGACTTACGAAACCCTCACCCCTTGGCAGAAAGTTCAAGTCGCGCGCCATCCGGACAGACCCCATACGGGAAACTACATTGAGGCCCTCATCACCGATTTCACCCCCCTTGCAGGAGACAGAACCTTTGGGGAAGATGCAGCGATCGTGGGGGGTCTGGGGCGTTTCCGAGGCTATCCTGTGATTGTGATGGGCCATGAAAAAGGAAGAGACACGGACCTGCGCATAAAGCATAATTTTGGGATGCCACGCCCAGAAGGCTATCGCAAAGCCGCGCGCCTGATGCAACTGGCTGATCGCTTTAAGCTTCCTGTGATAACGTTTGTGGATACGGCGGGCGCCCATCCCGGCTTGGATGCAGAAGAGCGGGGCCAATCGGAAGCCCTTGCCCGTTGCCTAGAGGTCAGCGCAGCCATTAATGTGCCGATCCTCACCACAATCATTGGGGAAGGGGGGTCAGGGGGCGCCATTGCTCTTGCCTTTGCCAATGTGGTGATGATGCTGGAACACTCTATTTATTCTGTGATTTCGCCAGAGGGGTGTGCCTCTATTTTATGGCGCACACGCGATAAAAAAGAAGACGCCGCCATTGCCCAAAAACTAACCGCTCAAGATCTCAAGAAATTTGGGATCATTGACACAATCATTCCCGAACCCCTTGGGGGCGCTCAGCGAAACCCTGCCACTGTGATCCAAGCGGTGGGAGATGCCCTTGAAAAGGCCTTACAGCCTTTGCTGTCTTTGGATGGCAAAGCCGCGCGCACTCAGCGGCGCTCAAAATTCCTGGCCATGGGCCGCGCGGGGGTTGTGTAGACTCTGTATGCTGAACTGCAAGGCCTGAACTTGGCTCGGGATCATTTCAGGATCTTGGTGTTATCCAAAGTTGAGAAGAAGATCCCCGATGAAGAAACCCTAATATTTTTTAACGAAAACAAAGGATCTCTAGCTCGGGGATGGTACGAAGAGGACTACTAAGAGCTAATGTGGAAATTTTTCTCCACAGGTCTTCTCACGGTTATTATCAGAACACGCAGGGTCCTTATGCGTCGTGCCTGTCGCAGTAGTGCAACTTGCTACACTCTGAAGGCAATTACAATACGTGCGCTCTGCCTCTGTTTTTGGAAGGTTGTTTTGGTCTGAGCCTGAGCAATCAACATTAGCGGTAGCGGCACCGTATGGCATGAAAGCAATGATTGTTGCGAGCTGTAACAATTTCTTGGTCATTTTTATTTTCCTTCCTGTTGTGAAAATTCATTTTTTCGCAGAACAATTTTTCTTGTTTCACTGCTTTATTAATATATAAAATTTATCAAAAATTATCAACAAAAATTTATGACGCAGAAAGGAAAATTGCGGGGTGCTAAGCGTTTTTCCTTTGCAGTCTTTTGCCATTTTATATTTATAGTGTATAATAGATTTTCTATAGGATCAATCTTTTTGATTGGCCATTTGGAGAGATTTTTTTGAGATATAATGACTTGTCGTCCTGAAATTTAAATTCAATGAGTAGAAATTCTTTTTTTGACTGTTTTGTAGACAAAATCATCTTTCCTTACCCCAATAGCAATAATAAAAATCTCAATCTCCTTTTGGTTTACTCTGTAAACAATACGCGTGTTTCCAACACGCAATCGCCGATAGCCGCCTAAGCTGCCACTCAAAGGTTTGCCTATTTTATGAGGTTCCCCTGAAGTATGCGTTCGTCAATGGCTTGTAAAATGCGGCGAGCTTCCGCATGTCCAAGTATTTTTAAATCAGTTGTGACGTCGTGATGGTAGATTAGTGTCCACATCAGACTTACATATCAAACTTTTTCAGCATGTCTTCATGAGAAACTGCGCGTGACTTATCAAAGGTTTGGAGACGTGTACGCGCCACGGCTTCAATTCTGAGATCTTCCAGCTCATCGAGCAGATCTTCGTAAGCATGAATATTTAAGAGGACAGCAGCAGGAGAGTTGTTTTTCATAATGACATACCGGTCATGCTCTCTGGAGTTAAGCTTGTGCATGATGTCTTTTGCTGATTTTACCATATCTGTGATAGATAAGGCTTCATCTGATCGTTCAAGTAAGGCTGTCATGGGAGAGATCCTCTCTTGTTCCGTTTATCATACTATTATAGGATAATAATCATTTTTTGTAAAGGCTTTTTGTTCGGTACCGTCGGTAGAACGTGATATGTCTGAGTTAATTAGCACATGAATTGAGCGAAATTAGGGCTTTTCTTTGGAAACAGGCCGCAAGATCCCCGATCAAGAAGCTCTCAAGATTTGCGTTGCAAATCAAGAACTTCTAGACCGAGGATGACAAAAGTGGAGGGGATGACAAGTAAAGGGGATGACAAAGAGTAGGATGACAAATGAGGGGGGGGTGCCAACGGACCCTGAAATGATCCCGGGTCAAACTCTAGGTTGCTTCTCGAGAAGAAGCAACCCAGAACGTTTGGTTTGGTTTGGTTTAAGCCTAAGCCGCAGCCTTTTTCTGGCCTTTCCGAGCTGTTCCAAGGCCAATCCCTTTAGCAATGGCGCTCCGGCGCTTTGCGTAATTAGGCGCAACCATAGGATAATTGGAGGGCAAGTTCCATCTTTCGCGGTATTGCTCTGGCGTCATGTTATAAGACGTCTTGAGGTGACGCTTGAGCATCTTTAACTGAAGGCCGTCTTCCAAACAAATAATATAGTCTGGATGGATGGAATCTTCGATAGCAACCGCTGGTTCTGAGCGAGAGGCGCAGAAAAAGGGCTGCTTTGAATTCAAACGATTCAAGCTTTGATGAATTTGTTGAATAAAGGCAGGAAGCTTTTCTTGCTCCATTTCATGATTAGAAACATAAGCCGCTACGATTTCAGCGACCATCGCCATAATGTCTAGGGATTCAGTTGTGTCAGTCATTTTATATCTTTCCTTTTTTAGTAATAGCAAGTCTCTCTATATTACATAAAAAAAATGCAATCAAGCATTTTTTTTCATATTGTATAAAAATAAATTGAAGAAAGGCTATATTGCTGGGATCTATTGACCTAGAGACCCTCTTTTTTATAAGTGTGATTATAAGAATAATCACACTTATTGGAAGTTTGTTAGAATATCCCTGCTTATGATAGGCTTTTTCTCAGCCTTCCCTTCAGTATGAATGACAACAGAGATGCCTTACGCTGCAAGAAACGTCGCAAGCGCTTTGAGTAGGTCTTCCTACACCCTTGTCATCCCCTTTGTTTGTCATCCCCGACTTAGAAGTTCTTGATTTTCAAAGAAAATCTTGAGAGCTTCTTGATCGGGGATCTTGTTCGCTGCGGGTAAGATCCTCGATGAAGGAATGCTAATGTTTCCCTTCGGGAAACAAAGCATTTCCTAACTCGAGGATGACAAAAGTGAGAGAAAAACCCCCACATCATTTATTTCTTGCAAAGAAAATAGTTATTGTTATATAAAAGATATGTTAATTATTTGGAGAAACGATGATGTTAAAAAATAGAATTGTACTATCTGCCTTAAGTGCCCTTTTCTTGTCCAGTTCCTGTCTTTTTGGAATGGATTGTCCTAAGGATGACGCACCTGCTGGCGCTTCTGTTAAACGAAGTGCTGTCGGTTGTGAGAGCGTCTCCGTAGAGCCAGCAGCGGCTGTCGCTGTTCCTGCTTTTCTAGAATTAGCTGACCGTCCTGCAGCGGTGCAGGCTGCGGTGGATCAAGCATTTGGCCGTCTTGCTGAGAAATCGAACAGCTACTGGTCGGTGTTTAATGGAGACACCTCTAAGTTTTATGGCCTTGCTGCCCTCGATGACGATCAGCTTCTGCTTTATGTTCTCCATAACCGTAGCCGTAAAGGTCAAAAAATAATTCGCATTGCGGATTTCGGAGGAGGCAGGCACGCATGGACGCGCGAGAGGATGCGTGTTGTTAATGCTGAACCAGGTCTGCCTGATGATCTCAAAGTTCATTTCTTCAGTCTGAGAGCAGAAGGGGGAAAGGAACACTGGGGACTAGAAGACAGACGCTGTGTTCTCTTTGAATATCACCAATGTGAGATTGAAGATTTACCCCAGGCCCTTGAAGAACGCTTTATTCATGAGCCTTTTGACCTCATTGTGTCCCACTGGACTTTTCGACACTGTGCAGACCCTCTTATGGCCGCTAAGCTTGCTTACGATCGTTTGAGCGCTGATGGTTTCTTCTTAAGCGATGGTTTTTGGGTAAGCGTTAACAATGGCGGCAAGGTTGATACGATGGGATATAACTCTATAGAGCAGCAGCTCCTTTTCCTAAAAGACACGAGATCTGATTTTCTCATATACCCTTTTACTGGAATGCATTCCTTAAATCAGTTTGTTATTCAGAAAACTCAAGAAGGGCCCTGTCAGCTCCCCCTCCATTATGATGGTCGTATTGTGCAGCTAGGAGAGGGATATCAAGTGGGGAGCAAGTGTGTGACTTGTTACACGGATCCTCATAATAGAGAGGTATCACAGGAAGATTTTGATAAGCTCTGTCCTCATCCTGAGAAGCGCGCAGGACTGGCTGGATCCCAAAGGTTGTATGAACTCTTTAAGGAGGCTAACCTTTTTGATAGAGGGGCAAAGGTCACTTATGCCGGCGACTTTTCCAAGAAAACGGCTGAGGCTGCGCCTCAATAAAAGCCCTGTTTTATCCTGCCCTACCTCTCTCTGAGGACTGGGGCAGGATGCCTCAAAAAGGACAAGTTGCTTTTAAAACCTCATCTACCTCAGGCAAGGTCACGGAAAGGCCGAGGTCAGCGAAAGAGGTCACCCCATACTGAGCCAACCCACAGGGCACAATATGGCTGTAATTTTTAAGGTCTGGGGTCACATTTAAGGCGATGCCGTGGGACGTCACCCACTTTTGAACGCGCACCCCAAGGGCTGCGATTTTACACTCACGGCCACGGGTGTTGACCCAAATCCCAACACGGCCTGGGCGGCGGACGCCTTGAATTCCAAAGTGGTGAAGGGTATGGATCAGCCACTCCTCAAGGGTAAACACATACTTATGCAAGTCTTGCGTTCGCTGCTTTAAATCGAGCATAAGGTAAACAACACGTTGACCGGGGCCATGATAGGTGACCTGCCCTCCCCTCCCCGTTTGAAAGATGGGTAAAGTTGCGGACGGCAACACATCGGCGGCCTTTGCACTTGTTCCTAACGTATATAAAGGGGGGTGTTCTAAAAGCCACACACATTCAGGGGCGTCGTTTTTTTGCAAGGCTGCAACACGGTTTTCCATCCACCGTTGCGCCTCTTCATAGTCAACGAGACCAGTTTGGGTTTTCCATTCACAAGACGTCATTCTATCCTCGTGTAAAGACGCTTGCGTCAGCTGAAGAGATTTGATATTGCAGGTGTACCACCAAGCCTCAAAAGGTGGAAGTCAAAATAAATGCGGTCGTGGCGGAATTGGTAGACGCGCAGCGTTGAGGTCGCTGTGGGGGAAACCCCGTGGAAGTTCGAGTCTTCTCGACCGCACCATTTTTTTGATTGCATTTTCTCCAATTGTTATTGTATTTCCCCCACTTGTCATCCCCGCGAAGGCGGGGATCCAGATAGCGCTTTGATTTTTCAATAAAAAACTCGTTTTCATTGACGCAAAGTTAAAAAAGGTTGCATTCCTACGGAATGCGTTGTTTCTACTGGATCCCCGCCTTCGCGGGGATGACAAGTGGGGTGGGATGACAAGTGGGGTGGGATGACAAAAATGGTGGGATGACAAGTGGGTGGGGATGACAAGTATTGAACAACAAACAATTTAAAAAATATCTGCAAATGGCCAACCGGAAAATTTGACCCTCTAGAAGATCTGTTATACACTATAAATATAAAATGGCAAAAGACTGCAAAGGGTTTGTCACCCAAAGGAATTCGCCGCAAAAAAAGGGAGGCCCCATGAAAGAGACTCTTGATCAGCGCGCTCTTGAGTATCATCGATCAAAACCAGCGGGAAAGCTGAAAATCGTTGCGACAAAGCCCCTTTCGACTCAAGAAGATTTAGCCCTTGCCTATTCTCCGGGAGTGGCGGCGGCAAGTGAGGCCATCCAAAAAAATCCGGCAGAAGCCGCCACCCTCACCGCCCGTGCGAATCTTGTGGCGGTTGTGAGCAATGGCACAGCCGTTCTCGGCCTTGGAAATATTGGGCCTTTAGCTGCAAAGCCCGTGATGGAAGGCAAAGCCGTTCTTTTTAAAAAATTCGCGGGCATTGATGTATTTGATATCGAAATCAATGAATCCGACCCCGACAAGCTCATTGATATTATTGCAAGTCTTGAGCCCACCTTTGGGGGCATTAATCTTGAAGATATCAAGGCCCCTGAGTGTTTCCATGTGGAGCAAGCCCTTCAAAAACGGATGAATATCCCGGTCTTTCATGATGATCAACATGGCACCGCCATTATTGTGGGGGCTGCTGTCCTTAACGCTTTGAAACTTATTGATAAAAAGATTGAAGACGTCACCCTTGTGACCTCAGGTGCGGGGGCTGCGGCCATTGCGTGCCTTGACATTCTTGTCAGCTTAGGCCTGACACCCGCAAACATCATTGCAACGGACCAATCCGGTGTGATTTACAAAGGGCGGCCTGGAAAACTGCCCCCTTCTAAGGAAAAATATGCCACTTCTCACATGGCACGGACCCTTGAGGATGCCATGCAAGGAGCCGACATCTTTTTAGGGCTTTCTGTGGGGGGAATTGTGACCCCTGACATGGTTGCAAAGATGGCCTCTAATCCTCTGATTTTTGCCCTTGCGAACCCTCTTCCAGAGATTTTGCCCGAAGATGTGAAAAAAGTAAGACATGACGCTATTATGGCCACAGGACGCTCTGACTATCCCAATCAAGTCAATAACGTTCTCTGTTTTCCTTTCATTTTTAGGGGTGCTTTGGATGTGGGGGCGACCACTATTAATGAAGAGATGAAGCTGGCCTGTGTGAACGCCTTGGCGGACCTTGTTTTTAAAGACACCTCCGATGTGGTGTCTTCTATTTACACCGAAGAAAAGCTTAGTTTTGGCCCCCATTACATTATTCCCAAACCCTTTGACCCCCGTCTGTTGATGGAGCTTCCCCTGGCCGTTGCCCTGGCTGCGATGAAAACAGGCGTTGCGACGCGTCCTCTTGCCGATGTGGAGGCCTATAAACAACAGCTGTCTGAGTTTGTGTATCGTTCAAGTCTTTTGATGAAGCCGATTTTTAGCCGCGCTAAGAAAAAGCCCCGTCGTCTTGTGTATGCAGAAGGCGAAGATGAACGAGTGTTGCAAGCTGCTCAGCATGTGTTGGAAGAAAAAATTGCCACCCCCATCCTGATTGGCAGGCGAGAGGTCATCACCGCCCGCATCAAGCGCCTTAACTTACGGATGGAAGCGGATCAGGATTTTGAGCTCGTCGATCCTCAAAGTGACCCGCGTTATCATCGATATTGGAGCGAATACCACCGTTTAATGGGGCGAAAAGGCGTCTCCCCTGACTTTGCCAAAACGGTTTTGCGAACAAATTTTTCCGTTATTGCCAGCCTGATGGTTCATTTTGGGGAAGCAGATGCCGCCCTTTGCGGCCCGACGGGTCGCTATTCCCACCATCTAGAGTCGGTTTTAGATATTGTGGGCCTGAAGCCTGACCTGGAGGTTGCCGCCTCCATGGGCATTATGGTCCTTGAAAAGGGAGACTTTTTCTTTTGTGACCCATATGTCAATGTGTGTCCCACAGCCTCCCAATTGGCAAAAATGGCTGTTTTGGCGGCAGAACAAATCCGTGAATTTGGCATTATCCCCAAGCTTGCTCTTTTGTCCCATTCTAATTTTGGCTCGTCCTCTTCAGAGTCTGTGCTCAAAATGCGCGAGGCCCTCGCAAGCATCAAAGACCTGGCCCCTACCCTAGAGGTTGATGGGGAAATGCATGCAGACGCCGCTCTCTCTGAGGCCATTCGCCTCAAGACCTTTCCAGAATCATCCTTGAAAGGGCAAGCCAACCTCTTGATCATGCCCACCTTGGATACGGCCAATGTCGTCTTTAATATGCTTAAAATAATGGCTGATGCCCAACCCATTGGGCCTTTTTTATTGGGGCCTGCAAAACCCATCCATATCCTGACCCCTTCTGTCACCATCCGAGGGATCTTTAACATGTCCGCCCTTGCAGTGGTTGATGCGCAAAAGGCGGGGAGGAAAAGCTGAGGGGGGGGGCTACTTCAACCAAACAGTTAAAACGTTTCAAAGTTTTATTTTGACGAGCTGAGCCTCTAGAAACACTGGCAAGAAAGTTCCCCAACTAACCAGTTTACTTCCTTGTTTTGCTTCGCGATATTGGGTTTGCAATTGGGGCGTGGAAAGTCACCACAGATGTGACAATTTCCGTCTTGAGGTCCGCCACCCTTCCAACTACCATAACACTGTGTGGAAGGAAAATCTATTTTGCATTGCTCTTTTGTTGTTAGGCTTCCAGGTTCCCCATAGCTTTTGTCGCAGGGGTAATTCGTAGCTCCACAGCTCGATGCGAGGCATGCTATAACTGCGCCTGTTCGCAGTGCCATGAAGGTGAAAGCTTGAGGGAAGCTGAGGGCGGTTAGGTTGTATGGGGCTCTCATTCTTCGGTCCTTTCTCAAAGATGTTGTATTCCTAGAAAATATACTATATTTTAGTTGCAAAATAATTAATTCCTCCTATGTTGATGACAATGAACCCTAAAAGCGCAGTCGCCCCCTCCCCTTCCCTCTTTTTCTTATTTTTTAATTGCCCATTTTGATGAATCTCTTTAGCAATACATCTATAAGATGGATCAGAGACAACACCCATGGACAAAGACTTCTTCAGCGCCCAAGAGCCGGAAAAGAAAACCGCGCTCTATGGGGTGTCACAAGACACAATTCGGGCCCTTGAGGACGCCCTTGAGGCGGGGGATGAGGTCGCTGTCCGTCACTTGCTTGAGCCTCTCCATACGGCAGACGTGGCTGAGGTTATTGAATATCTCTCCCCTGCCCTTCGTCACACCTTAATTGAACTCTTAAGACCGCGTTTTGATCCAGAAATTCTGGCTCATCTCGATGAAACCGTTCGCGAAGAAGTGATTGGCCAACTGGGCGCGCGGGCAACGGCGCAAGTCCTCACCAATCTTGAAAGTGATGAGGTGGTGGCCCTTATTGAGGATTTAGAGAGGGACCAGCAAGAAGAGATCCTCAAAGCTATTCCTGCTCACGAACGCTTGATTCTGGAAGATGCCCTCACCTACCCAGAAGATAGCGCGGCTCGCTTAATGCAACGAGAAACCGTGTGTGTGCCTGGGTTTTGGACAATTGCAGAGACGCTGCATCACATGGCGCAAGAAGCACAGCTTCCCGTAAAATTCTATGACCTTTTTGTGGTGGATTCTGATCACCTCCCCATTGGCCTCGTTCCCTTAAGCCTCTTGCTTCGCCGTCCTTCATCCACAAAAATTGTGGATATTATGGAAACGGATATCAAATGCATTCCTGCCTTAATGGACCAAGAAGATGTGGCCCATCTTTTCCAAAAATACGGGTTGGTGTCTGCTCCTGTTATCGATAAAGGGGGCCATGTTATTGGCATGATCACCCTTGATGATGTGGTGGATGTTATTGATGAAGAAGCCGAAAAAGACATCATGAATCTGTCTCGTGTGACAGAATCTGACTTTTATGAGCCCCTTCTGAGCACGTCCTATTCACGCATTCGTTGGCTTGTGATTACTCTTTTCAACACCTTAATGGCTGCCTTTGTGATTTCTCAGTTTCAGAACGCTATTGAAAAAATGGTGGCCCTTGCTGTTTTAATGCCCATTTGTGCTGCCATGAGTGGTAATGCAGGAATGCAGGCCGTCACCGTGACCGTTCGCGCCCTTGCCACCCGTGAGCTAGGCGGCACAAACATGAGCCGCGCTATTTGGAAAGAAAGCCGTGTAGGGCTTATCAATGGTGTTGTTTTTGGTGGCATTATGGGGTTTGTTGCGGCCTTTTGGTTTGCCGATCCTGCTTTGGGCATCATTTTGGGGAGCGCCCTTATCCTCAACATGCTCTGGGCCGCGGTCGGCGGGGTCGTTCTTCCCATCGTAATTGATAAGATGGGCATGGATCCGGCAATTAGCGCAGGCCCCTTTCTGACAACGACAACAGATTTAATGAGCTTTGCAACCTTTCTCGGATTGGCTCATCTGTTTTTAGTATGAGAGAAACCTTTTTCTTGAGAAGATTTCCGCTTAGAGAGTGCTTGTTATTTGACTAAGTCCATACACACCACAACGGTTTTTCCTTTTCCATCGGATCCTACTTGCGCCTTCACGAGCGAATTTTTTGCAATTGAAGGAATATATTCCTTTCCTGTCCCGATTTGGCCAACATTATCTAAAAAGTAGTGAAGTATTTTGTTCTCATCTGTATTATAAAGAGCCCACTGGCGCGTATTAGTGTATTTTACTATCCCCTGAATTGTTGGAGAATCATATTTTTTACACTTAGGGGGATAGCTTTGATTGTAAAGATCATTGTAGGTGTTGTTGAGCGCCCCAAAATCTTTTTTTACTTTATTTGCACTGTCTTTTGCCTGGGCATACTTAAGTCCAAGATTAGCCATAATAATTTTTGCTTTAGGATTCTCATTAAGATAAGGGTTTTCTTGTATCAACCCCATTGCCTCTTTCTCATAATTTCCCACTAATTGCAATAGATCTGCTATATATGGGTCAGCTGGACTAGGCCCAGTTAATTGAGTACCCGCAGGAAGAGCTGATAAGTTTACGGCCGGGGCTGCCAGTAAGGACGTTCCGGACAGTCCAATCAAAATAACTGCGCTGAGGGTGCTTTTCATTTTAATGTCTCCTTGAATGGTGGGTCTGATCGCATTCTACAAGAAGAAGGGTTAAAATTTTCTTAAGATAAGCTGAGTTTTCTTCATTTGCTTGCCTCGGCGAAGCCTGGCTCGCAGGGATGAGAGCCTCAAATAAGGTAATCTAACTCGGCTACGGACACTCCTGTTTATAGAGAGTTGAGTTTTTGTAGGGGTGGGGGTATACTCGCTAAACTTGAAGATACACACCCTTGTCATCCCGAACTTGTTTCGGGATCCCATTGACAACGAGATCCTGAACCAAGTTCAGGATGACAAATTGGGAAATCTAAAGGTAACTCAAAAAAACAATAAAGGAGGAATCCCATGTCTTATAAACCAACTGATTATGCCCAACTTACCCCCTGCCTTGTTGTTCGAAATGGCGCTAAAGCCATTGATTTTTATCAAAAGGCCTTTGGGTTTACGATTCTTGATGAAGTCGTCAAGGATGAAAAGGGTGATGTTCAATATGCAACCCTTAAATTAGGCGAAGCAACCGTGATGGTTTTCCCTGAAGGGGCTTTTGATTCTCCGAGTAAGGCGCCCATCACATTGGGGGCCCCTCCCCCTCTGTCTCTTTACATTTACATTCCGAATGTAGACGATTTTTATAAAAAAGCCGTTGCGGCCGGGGCTCAAACGATTGTTCCTCCCAATGATGCTTTTTGGGGCGATCGCTTTTGCAAAGTGACCGATCCTGATGGCCATGAATGGGCTTTTGCCACTCATAAGGGCGCGTAAGTTCCCTGAGAGGGCCCCTTAAGATTGTTCCTTTCTCACGTTGAGGATGTCCAAAAGCAACCCCAAACTTCCGTCTTCGTTGATGACATTGGAAACAACTTGGGAAAGGTTCATGTCTCCCCACGCAATGGCTCGATGAATAAGATAAGGGGTGGGGCTATGGGGTTCGATGCGCTCAAGATAGCTCGCGACCTCGCTTAAGATGCCATAGGCTTGCTCTCTGTTTTCAATAGGCCCCGCAAAGGATTTTTTCAGAGAGGGAGGCAGAAACTCCGTCATGGACGTCTTATTTACCTCAGTCTTATCGCCCCTTTCATTCAACAGCTGATAAGCAAAGCGTTGAACTGACTCAACCTTTTCCTTTAAACGATAAAAAGTAGGAGCATTCTCCCCTAAACGCAAGCGCAGTTCTTCCTCAAGACTTGCCATCAGAGTCAAGGCAAGGGTGCAGCTTTTGTCCATGTGTTGATAATAGGCTGTGGGAGTTTGGTGAATGCTTGCAGAAATCTTGTTCAAGAGGGTATTTTTTTCAACGCCTCCTTCCGTCGTGTTTTTAGGCGTGGGTCCTTGCCGATTGGCCTCATTGAAATCTAAAAGACGGTAAGACGGGGCCGTTTTTTCAGCAGGGATGCTGATGAGAACAAAATGAAGCTCTTCGCTCAACCGCAAATTAATCCACTCATAAAGGCCAATGCGAAGATCCTTCCCTCCCCCCTCCATCTGGGGGAAAAGGCCTTCCCAATAGGTGTGGGTGAGTCCTAGGATTAGCTCTAAACCGCGCGTTAGGCCGCTCATGCCTTCAAGGCGAAGGCGGGCTTCCATAAGCCAGATTGCGATCTGAAGATCTTTTGATTTATTTTTAAGGGCGTCTTGGCAGAGTTGATCGACTTCCTCCCAATCCGCCTTTTTAAGATCAGCTTTCCATACGCCTTGAGGAAGAGTTTCATCATCTTCGCGCCGGGCTTTCCGAATCTTATCATATACATCCGTATAACGTAGGGAGTCACCACACGGGTTTTTGCCGGGAATGGGAAGCAGAAAGTGAGAAGGATCAAAGTCTAAAGATAAGTCTCGTATCATGTTAAGTCCCCGGATTGTTGAGTTCTGGTGCATGGTATGGGAAATAGGGAAGCTCTACGGCCCCTCCCCTTTCAATAATGCCTTGCAATGTGGGGACAGGGCGAGTCCCAGGAGGGCAATCGGCAGGATTTCCAGAAGGGCACTCAGAGGTGCTTCCAGAGACTCCCCCAGGCCCCGCAGAAGACGGTTTGTTAGTTTTAGGGCTTCTGACAGGAGAAACCGCAAGACGGAAGAAAACGGTTGCTTGAGGGGGGCATCCTAAAGAATTCTTGTCTTGATTCGTGATAATATTCGTCAACGGAATGTCAAAACGAAGAGTCGTGGGATCATCGTCTTGCAAGTTCTTAAAGTTAGACGGGCTGGCTTGATGCTCACGCAAGAGCCTCAAAAGCGCCCACGTGCCGCCATAGGAATAGGTAGCATTCCTCCCTTGAACGGAGAAACCAGGGAGGCAATTTCCTGCGGGTTGAAGGGGGCTATTTGCGGCCCATCCAAAAGTCACCGTTATGGGATCCCCCGCTGTCCAATATCCCAGATGGGAGGCCGACCGCATAGAAATAGTTGCGTTTTGGGTGCTGATTGACCAATCAAGGATTTCATTGGCATGGGACTCTTTTTCTTTGTTCGTCCTAAAGGCCACATCAAAGGTAAAGGAAGGAACGGGCAATGCACATTTAGGGGATAAAAAGCCGCCAAAAAAGTGCCGAACCTGCTCCATTTGTTGAATAAAGGTCAGCGCATTCTTGCCAGCAGGACCCAAGTTTGTGGCTTCTTGTATTGTCGCTTTCAAGCCCTTTCCTTGGGTATCCATAAGCTCAAAGAAAGTCCGGATATCTTCAGGCTCTGCATCAGGAGAGGTCGCATTAGCCTTTTTAACAAAGGGGAACTTGCCCGCCAAATTAGCATTAAAAAATTGAGAAACTTGCGTGTACGTATCAACGGACGCATATCCTGAGAGAGCCACACATTGCTTATGCAGCTTTTCTTGGATATCCACCAAAATATCTACAAAAAAGTCATTCTCTGCGGAAATCATGTTCACGACGTTCGCATACTTGGCACATGTCGCTAACGTCACTTCATTGAGAGGAGTCATAATAAAGTCTTCGAGCTCTTGAAGGCCATTGCCAGGCCCTTTACGTGCGTAATCAGTAAGCTCATTAATAATCCCCCGCCATTTTGTAAGAACGGGCAAATTTCCTGGCATTCCTTCCTTGTTAACTTGATCAAGAAAATCAACAAGAGGTTGGGAAAACTCGCGGGCTAAGTAATTAATGCGCTCTCGTTGTAAGGCTAAGTAGCTTTTAAGTTCCGTGAGATTCCTCACCCCAAAAGCTTCAAGAGCCGCCATATTTTGACCATTCCACCATTCAAAAGAATTCATTTTAATAGCGTAGGGAGCCTCTTCTACCAAAACATCGTCCAACTTCTTCAAAGGAGCGTATACCTGTGCAGTCAAAAGAGCCTTAAGAGTACTAAAGGCTGCATTGGCATTGTTTGCTTTTAAGGCAAACAAAAGCTGTTCAAGATAGGGCGCTGCGGCGCGGTAGTTTTGCACCTGAGAGAGGAGTGCATCTTCTGGAGAAAGTGCACTTCCTATCGCCGCTTGAGAGCTAAAAACCTCTGCATTGGCAATAAAATCCACAAGATTTTGTGTCAGGCTCTCTCTCGCTACTTTCTGTAACAAAGGCTGCAATGACCTCGGCATGTTTAACAGACGTGAATTCACAAAGTCATTATATGTGGTGACCAAGCTAACGGCATCTTGAAGACGCAACGTATCCCACAACAACACAGATCCAACGGGAACTGCCGTCATAATGGTCTTGTTTGTTGTAAGCGCCATAAATGGTTCACTAAAGAAAGAACTCAACTCTTTCTCGAGGAGGACGGCCCCCGGAGAGGGTTCAGAAATCGCGAGGCCATCTTCTGCTACAAAGAGGAATTTTCCGTCAAAAAGAGGGGAAGAATAGTCAGCAAGACGTTTGCGGAAACTCTCAAAATCTCGGTTAGTCCGTGTGATTAACTCATTTGGCAACTCTTTTGTAAAAAAAGCAGACCCAACAATGAGCTTGATAACATGCTCATACTCAGGCCCAGGATCAAACTGCTCCACATCAATCCATTGCAAATCAGGATTTTGGATAGAGCTAATTGTTTTTTGAAGGCTCGTAAAAATTCCACGCAACATATCGGTGTCATAAATAGTGTAGTTGCGTGCCCCTGAGAATTCATGAAGAAGAGTAACAAGCTCTGACAAGCCAGGAATCATCCGATTAGGATCGAAGATCGCCATTTGAAATCCATCAAAAAGCCTGCTCAGCTTTGCAGAGGCAGCACTTTTGTGGTGGTCGAAATAAAATTTCTTAAAGTTAATATTTCTTAAGGCATAAAGATAATAATAATCATTTTCAAAGAAATCTCGTGGCATATCATATTCAAAAAGATATTTTATGAGATGAGCCACATCCTCCAAGCTTGATGTTTGGCCTAATGCGTTAAATTGACGCGCAGCCAACTCAAGGGCTTGGAGGCTAATGACATAATCTCTTAAACGATAAAACTCGGCAGTTTCAAGGGGATCAACCCCATGCCTCACAGGATCCGTAACCGGAATAGGAACATTTAAAGAAACAAGCTGTTGGGTTTTGTAGATTAACTGATCATGCATCGAACGGAGAATGACCTTGTCATAGACAATGACCATCACTTCACGAATTTTTTCATCTATAAAGCTGAACCAAGAGGGGGGAATAAAAACTGAAAAAAGGTTGTTGACACTAATTTGCGCCATCGTATCAAGAAGTACTTGAGCTTGTTCATCAAAGTAAATGCGTCTTATTTCATTGCTTTTTGTTTCCACACGAATTTTTTCCAAAACCGTGTCTATTTGAGGCAAAACGGACATAAGATTCATCTTTGCATGCTGTAACCTTTCGTTAGCGCGAAGCAATCCAATGGTTGCAATAACGGCAGTTGCAGCAATCAGTATTTTTGTAAAGCGAATGGTGGTTGTATTGCCCAAAAGAACACGGGACACAGGCCGCGCAAGACCCACCTCTGGGAAAATCTTATTTTCAAACAGATCATCCGCAAAATAAATATCACGCCTTTCTTCTTGGGCTTTTTGTTTGAAATGCCAAGGCATCTCTAAGGAAGAGGTGGGTTGAAGCGTTAACTTTTCAAGATGGCTATCGCCAACAAAATAAAGACCTCTTAAAAAGAAAGACTCATGATAACTAGAGGGCTTGAAAAGGTGGTTTACATAAGCTTTAACCTCATTTTTCAGCTGATTGAAAGCCAGAGGAAACAAAAACACGCCATCGCGATTATCCGTGTTTCTTCCTTCTGCATAAATCTCTTCTTGAGTCCGATAAAGAGACTCATTCATTGAAGAAAAAGCTTCGTCAATCCATTCAGGCATATAAATTGAATCCACGGCCTTATCATTGGACCACCCAAAAACATCAGATTTATTATGGGCGGGAATGGCTTGGCAAAAGTTTTCAAAACCAGGAACAAGGTCACATTTTGAGATAACGATATAAAGAGGAACCCTCAAGCCCGTCAGACGCTGTATTTGCCATAACTTGTTATAAAGATACTCGGCCCGCATGGTGATGTCACCATGAGACAGAGCTGTTTTTCCAATCAGCTCAGAAGCCGGGATGGTGACAACAATCCCATCTAAAGGCCTCTTCGGTCGATTGTGGGCCAAAAGGTTTAAGAAAAGTTGCCATTTTGATTCATCAGAGATGGCTTGGTTTGCCTCTAAGACAAGTTTTCCATCCAGATCTAAAACGATACCGTGATCATAAAAATACCAATCACAAAGAGAATTGTCCTCCCCCTCTTCTCCAAAATGAGGGTGATCAACAGGGCGATCCAAATCTAAGCTTTGGAGAATAGCACTTTTCCCTGCACCGCTTGCTCCCAGCATAAGGATCCAAGGCAATTGGTACTGAGGGCGCGTTCCTCCGATGAAGGAGTGCATCGTTTTTAAGGCATTCGAAAAAGATTTATGTAAGGGATCTGCAGTCACAAACCCAAAGCGAGCCATAAATGTGATGAATTTTTCCATCAAAGGATGAGGCTTTATTTCATGGATTCCTTCATCTTCTACTTTTTTTGTCGCCCTTTTGTAGACCAAAATTCCAATAACCGCAAAAAGCAAGGCGAGCAAAAGAACAACCACAAGACTCCACGGAAAGTAGGAGGTGAGTCGAGGCAGAGAGTCATGTGTCATGCTGTCCTCCTATTCACTCATAGCATCATAGCTAATAATGTGGTTTAGTGTCTTGTTAATATCAGACGTCGCACTATACCAAACGATATAAGAAGCGATAAAATAGACAAAGCAAGCGCCTAAGATCACGAAAGCCCAATTGCGCATATTAGGCAGTTCTTTTGTCTGGTTGCCTTCTAAGGTATGGGCATAAGCATCCTCAAAAAGATGAACCTTTTGCTGAAACAAATAAGGTTCTCTTCGGTTGATAAAAACAAAAAGCTTATGGCGATAGGAGGCAAGAACAGCTGCGTAGTCAAAATGTCGATATTTCCCCTGAAATCCTAAGGCTAATGCATTGAGGTAAAGAATGGCTAAATCAATACGAACAGGATCCTGATTTTGAAGTAAAAGATCTAGTTTTTCAAAAAAGGTCTGCCCCGCACTATGGGTGTCGTAAAAGCGTTGTTCCAATAAATTAGATTCCCAATAGGTTTTTCCTGGCCAATCTAAATTTAAGAAAACTTCATCCGCCAGAGAAATCATCAGGAACTGGGCTTCTGCATAATAATTTTCAGCAAAGCCATTGCCCCCAAAAGAAACCGCCATGGCTTGCTCTTCAAGGAACGTCTGCAAATTCGAAAGAATGTACTCAGCCGTTGCATTCGGAGATGAGCTTGCAATGTCTGTTTCTTTTGCCCAAGGCTTTGAAAACACAAATTGTTTATGTTTTAAAACTTGCTTATAAAATTCTTCAAAGCAGTCAACAATGAAAGATTGAGAACCATTTTGTTGGTTAAACTGTGGCACGAACTCTATGTTCTCCCTGAAATACCCCTTTGGGGGACGTTATAGTCTTAACCGAATACATCAAATTTTATACAAATTATTTATTAACATTTTGTTAACGCTAACGCATCTCATTTTGTGGATTAGCGTGATAGAGAACGATCTCTGCAGGGCGCGTTGACTCATCATCTGATACGTTAAAAAGACACAAAACCCCTTTTGGGTCAATATAGCGAGGGTCTGCTTCAACGACAAAAAGTTGAACCCCCATTGTGGCAACCAAATTCATGGCCGGCACTTCAGAGACAAGCATTCTCTCCGCCCCCAACACACGATTGTCTTTCGCAAGGGTGACGCTTTTATCTGTCACGATAACACAGTTATTAATCCAACCCAAAAGGGTTTCTTGCGTCATACCAGGTTGCGCGCTTGCGCCTAAAACAAAACGATCCCCAACCCAAGAAGATTGAAGCTGAAGCGTAAAGATTCTGTCATTAAGAGCAAAGGGAATGACAGAATAACTTTCTTCGATCTCATCAAGAAGTCTGCCAACGTAATCAATGACTTGAAAAAAACTTTTTCTGACATCTGAATGATTATACCCTTCAAAGCGAGGGGGGATTTCACCATACTTAATGCCACACATCTGAGCCGCAAGGCTACATAAGGATTGGTAAAGATCAAAAGGATGGGCAATTCCCGTGGAAAGGAGGGTCTCAAAAGGCAAAAGACCAACGATCAGTTTCAAACGCACTCTTTCCATTTCTTCGAAAAAGGAATTTTTTGTGGCCCTATCTCCCACAGATTGAACTTTTTGCTGCAGATAAGAGAGCTTGCCCCGCAATTGACGCGCCAGCTGAGTACAAACTTGTCCTAAGTCAGACGTCATCTCGACTTGGACTTGAGGAGGAATATACTCTGCCAAGGAAAAACTCTTTGAATCGCAGGTGACTTTTGCCAAAGGAAGAGAGATATAATGGGCAGGGGGCTCCTTCCCCACTTGAAGGGAAAGATTAGGCAGAAGCCGGGGAATATCAATAGCTTGCTCTCCCGTATTTATATCAACAACATCGGGGTTTAAGACAGAATAATAGCGGGGCAAGTCCCCTGACACATCCGTCCAATCTCCCCGTCTGTGGGGCACACATACATAAATAAAGTAAGGTGCTGCCTGGATTTTATCGCGAAAGGGAAGCAGATTGACTTCCAAGGGCGTGTCCGTTTGAGGGAGGCTTGTGACCAAAAGGCCGTCAGGCATGATGGCTTCAAGCTGAATGGGGCGAAAAATTCCTGACGTCAAAAGAGATTCATCAACTTTTAACGACACAACTCCCCAAAAAAACGAAAAAGTATGAGACAAGTAATAGGTCATCATATTTTCCATGCGTATATCCGCTTGTTGGAAATGCTGCGGCATCAGGAGCATGCCTTCGTACCATTGAATCGGATTTGTATTTAATTGAGCCATTAAATCACCTTATTGACGCTTAGGGTTGCAGGGGAGACAATTAGTGGGCGGTCTCTTCTTAAGAGGAGGAAGCGGCCGAGCAACGATTGACAGCGGCATCTTCCCAGGAGTAAGCCGTTGACAGGTGACGACCTTACAAGGGGGTGCAATCGTCGTCGGTCCCATTCTTACAGTTGCAGGTCTCCCACACCCTGACGTTATGGGACCTTGTTTTATCTTTGCTTCTGCCTCTCCCCAACAACAGGCAGGGTCTGTCATTGTTTTGCCCAATCGCAGGTCAGTCCCCTCTAAGGCAGTGAGGCTTTTAAGATCATCTTTCATCAAGAGAATATTCACAACTCCATCAGGAGGCACACGCAAACGGTGGTCTCCAGGGGTCAGATAATTGGCAAATACAAAGGCCCCAAAGCCCTCACCCTTATCTTGAGGAGGTTGGAAATTCTGGACAGTTTGCCCAGGAATAAGCTCCCAGTGCCAAACATCTAAAAGAGTCGGATTGTCCAATAAAAGTTGTTTTACAGAGGCAAAGTAGGTACACGCTGACATTTGGTTTAAGGTGGCTAAAAGATTAAAATTGTATACAATCACAAGGTCAACAGCCAACGCCGAATTATTGTTTGAATCAGCTGTCGCATACATAGAAATTGAATTCATTAAAAATTCAGGTTTTGGTGTAGAGGTAGAGCTACAAGACACAATCCCTATGGTTCCTATCACCATAAAGGGCCTAAAGAATGTCTTCATGAGAGAGGTCATTTTTTTGTTCATGAAGCGTCTTGGCCACTCTTAGATATTTTCACAACAATTGCGCCTGGGATATTCTGCGAGGTAAAGCGGGCGGCCACTTTTGAAGCGGTCGAAAAGTCATCATAACGTCCGCTATGCACATAATACAAAGTGCTTCCATCAGCGGCTTTGCCTTCCGTAACTGACGTCGTGTAGCTCAAGGCTTGCAACTTCTCTCTCAGCGCATCTGCATTTTCTCGCGTTGCATACACGCCCAGCTGAACTGAATAGGGGCCTTCTTGTGAGACAGGAGGCGGCGGCAATGCGGGCGCTTCTCCCCCTTGAGAGGTAGGCAAAAAGCCCCGGGACTCAGGTGTCCGAGGAGAGATGAGCGGCTGTGCTTGTGGAGAAGACGGCGCATGGACAGGTGGTTCTGCAACCCGTTGCGGGCGTTCGGCGGATTTCTGCATTTTATGAGCCACTTGCCGTTCTGCTGCATGTTGAGTCGCCGTCACGAGAGGCGCTAAAAAGTATGGAACATGAGAGGCTGTGAAATCTTCAGTGACTGTGTGCGCTGATTTCTCTAGGGCTTGACTCATCTCTGTCCCAGAACCGCCCTGTCTTCCTCCTCTGCGAGGGGAAGCGTCGGCGACAACAGGCGCATTTTCTTGCGCAAATACGTAAGCAGGAGCCGCAGGCGTTTCAAGCCACATGCCTAATAAAAACCCGCCTAAAAAGGTAAAGGCTCCAAAAAAGATTAAACTAGCTGCAATGGCAAATAAGGAGAGATTCCCTATGCTAATAATGGTCTTATTTGTATTTGATGGCCCACGCCCCCCTATTGGTTGAGCATAAAGAGGCGGTGGTGGTGGAGGCGGCGACGCATACGGGTATCCCCCTCCCATTGGAGGGTGTTGCACAGGAGGCGGGGGCCCAAAAGCAGTGGGATACCCTTGACCCTCTTGGGGTTGACTATTTTGTGGTGATGGCCCTACCATCTTTTTTTAACCCTTTATTTTTGTTCATTATACAGAGAATTTTGATAAATGAATAGGGTTTTATGATGCACTCCATCGCATAACTTACAATTCCCTTTATTTGTCATCCTCGGTCTAGAAGTTCTTGATTTGCAACGCAAATCTTAGAACTTCTTGAACCGAGGATCTTGTCCGCAACGAATAAGATCCTCGGTTCAAGAAAAGTCATTGTTTTTCTTCGAAAAACAAGCCTTTTCTAGACCGAGGATGACAAGGAGAGGAAAATTGTTTGATGCTAAGGATACGCATTGTATGATAAAATACTTCATGGCAACACAATGGAGGATCCTGTGCAGCAGTATATCATTGGCAATTGGAAAATGAATGGAACAAAAAATGAGGCCCAAAAACTAGTGGCCTCATTTTTAAAACGGTTTTCTGAGGCCGTCCACCCCCTCCCCCACATTGTTGTGTGCCCTTCCTCCCCCTATCTTATGCTTGTTGCTGACATGGTGAAGGGCTCCCTTCTTGAGGTGGGAGGACAAGATTGCCACCCTGAAACTAAGGGGGCCTTTACCGGAGATGTCAGTCCTTCTCAATTAAAGGATGTGGGGTGCGCTTACGTCATTGTGGGCCATAGTGAAAGAAAAGAGCACCACCTTGAAAGCCACGGGCTGATCCGCAGAAAGCTTGAAGCCGCCATTAAAAATGGGCTGCGACCCATTCTATGCATCGGTGAAACCCTCCACGAGCGCGAGGAAGGCAAAACCTTTTACACCCTCGCAGCTCAGCTGATGGCGGATCTGCCCTTTGATATCCTGACTCCCCACAATCTTCTCATTGCTTATGAACCTCTCTGGGCCATTGGAACAGGGCTGACCCCAACGCCTGAGGAAGTTGAAGACGTAATGCAATTTATAAAGCATGAGCTATCGACCCACATCACAAGCGGCGCCGTGGTTCCAACCCTTTATGGAGGGTCTGTTTCTGCTCTGAATGCCCCTGCCCTTTTATCCCTTCCCCATTTGGACGGTCTTCTTGTGGGAGGCGCCAGCTTAAAACCTGAGGAATTCTGGGAGATTGTGACGTCTTCCCGTCGATAAAGGGCGCCTATTAAGGAATTATTATTCTTTTTCTGTTAAAAAGGAGTAATGACTTATAGGAGACCCCAAATGAAGAAAATCACCCTGAGCCTTTTGAGCTCCCTCTTTTTATTTAGCACTTCCTTGCTGCATGCCGACAATAAAACGCCCCAATGTCAGCCCCTTGATAAAGTCATCAAAGGAGCCATTACTGACTTGGTTGAAGATAACGCTGAGTTTACCACATTGGCGCCTGAGGGGCACTTTAAAAGCTTCCAAGACATCCAGAACCCACGGGTAACCATGGTGATGTGTTCCGACTCGCGCGTGCAAGTGGACAACTTTTCCCATGGGGCTGAAAATGATATTTTTGTCGCCCGCAACATCGGAAACCAATTTCCCACAACCAAAGGGTCCATCGAATACGGTGTGAATGTGCTTAAAACACCCCTTTTGATGTTTGTGGGCCATTCCCATTGTGGAGCCGTCAAAGCCGCCCGCGGAGACATCAGCGGCATTGCCCCCGCCATCCGAAAGGAATTGCAGACCATGGATGTAAAATCCGCCCCGGACGAAAACCAAGCCGTTGCCTTGAATGTACACAATCAAGTCAACAAAGCCCTTGCTGATTTCAAAGAAAAGGTCGATTCGAAAAAGGTTGCCATCATCGGGGCCATCTATGACTTTCGGAATGATTTTGGACATGGAAAAGGCCAACTTATTATTATCAATTTAAATGGAGAAAAAGACCCTCAAACAATCCTAAGCTCCCATTATTTTGATGGCTTGAAAAAAGTGAAAGTCGGCGTTTGATGGTAAATTGCAAAAGGAACATCATCATGAATAACATTAAAATTTCTGTTCCATTCAGGGCGTTGAGTTTCACGATCGTTATTGGCCTGCAACACCCAACAGGTGCGGACGCGCTTCCTTGCAAAAAGGCGTGTCAAGCTGCACACATGGCATGCCCTTTGAGGTGTAATGAGGAGTATACGAAGGCAACCCAAAGATTTGCTTGCCACGAAGCGTGTGAGGAAAGTTTTAAGAGTTGCGGGGCACCCTCGAGGAACCAATCTTGCCTCGATGCATGTCGCATTGCGCGTGTCGGATGTGATTTAGCTATGCCATGGGGATATAGGCTTGGTAACCATAAAAGATTTTGGGACGCAGGGTGTCACTTCAGTCAAGAGGCGTGTAATACTCTTGCAAGAGCTGGCGGGCAAAATCTCACTCAAAAAAAACCATTAAAACAACAATAAAAGGAATACAATCCTGAAGAATCCTCACGCTTTCTTCCTGACCGCCACGATGCTGACCATCACCAAGGCCATGCCGAATAATTTTGCCATGCTGAGGCTTTCTGCGTAAAACATCCATCCCAGCACAGCACCTGTGACGGGCGCTAAAAAGAGGATGATGGCGACGTAGGCTGCGGGGATTTTGCCTAAGGAAAAAGCAATCAGCCCTTGTCCTAAGGTGTGGACAAGGACGGCTTGGCCAAAGACACTCACGAAATCTAGGGCCGTGAAGGGCCAGAAAGATTCCCCCGCAAGATAGGAAAAAAGAGCCAAGAATACGGTGGCACACGCCCCCGTCCAAAACATCAGAAATCCTGTTAACACACGGTCACGAATGTGCTTAAGGGCGATAAGATAAAGGGCCACCATAAGTCCCGACAAGAGGGCCACCATATCGCCTAAAAGGTTTTTCAGGCTAATGGAAAAGCTCTCCCCGACCAGAAAAGCACATCCTAAAAAGCCGATGGAGGCCGCAATGAGGACCCGAGAGGTTGGCTTTTCCTTAAACACCACCCACATGACCAAGGGCACATAAAAAGCAGCTGTGTTGTTTAAAAGCGTTGAGTTCACAATCGTTGTGTGATCAATGGACCAATTCCAAAGGGCCAAATCAAAGGCAAAGAAAACCCCAGCAAGAAGGAGCATCCACACGTCGCTGAGAAAGATCGTATTGCTTGCATGAGGGGTGTGCCCTTCTTTTTCCCATCTCATCCACACTACCAGAAGAGGAAGGGCAAAAAGCATCCGATAAAACCCTGTGGTCAAGGGTCCTAAATCGGAGAGACGCACAAACATAGCGCTTGAACCAATCAACATGCTTCCCAGGCACATCAAAAGAATAGATTTCAAAGAGAGGGTGTTTTTTAACATGTTAACGTCGAATCCTCCCTTCCACTTCAAGTCTTCTTTTAATATCTTCTTTCCCGTGTTTTTGGCTTTCTAAAATCATGTGGGCAAGCGTCTCCTCATCCAGCCCTGAGGTGGGGCGTACTTCCACATGCTGGAACACACCTGTTGTTTTTTCAAAGGCTGTCACAGTCAGCAGCCCCTCAACGTCTACGGCAAAATCAATACGCACGCGGGCCGCTCCCGCAGGCAACGGGGGCAAGCCATGGAGCTCAAAGCGCGCTAAGGAGCGGCAATCATCCACGAATTCTCGCTCGCCTTGCACAACATGAATCACCATTCCGTCTTGCCCATCTTCTTGAGTTGTAAACTCTTGAGACGCTAAGGCCGGAAGAGGCGTATTGCGAGGAATGACCTTTTCCACAAGCCCCCCCCTAGTTTCAAGACCTAGGGACAGCGGAGTGACATCTAACAGAAGGGTGTCCGACCCATGAGTCAAGCCATGGGCGATAAGGGCAGCCCCTAAGGCAATGGCTTCATCTGGATGAATGTCACACAAAGGTGTTTTCTTAAACAAAGCTGCCACTTGGTGACGCACCAAGGGCATACGCGTCATCCCCCCTGTCAGCACCACTCCTTGAATCGTTTCAGGAGACAACCCGGCGTCTTTAAACACGTCTTGAGTGATGCGCAGGGTTCTTTCTATAAAAGGCAAGGCAAGGGCGTCTAGATCTTGGCGTGTCACTCCCTTGTTTTCCGTAGTGTCTGTGAGCTTTTCTTTGATCAACCGGGCGCTTTTAAGATCTATCGCTTTATAAGACGCCAAGGCTTGATCAATATCATCCCCCCCTAGGGTGAGGTCGCCCCCGGTCGCAAGGACTTGAAAAACCCCTTTTTCAAGCCGCAATAAGGACAAATCAAAGGTCCCTCCGCCAAAGTCATAAACGGCATAAATGCCCTCAGCCCCCGTTTGTAGCCCATAAGCGAGGGCGGCGGCCGTTGGCTCGTTCACAAGACGCAAGAGCTTAATCCCCGCAAGGGCAGCGGCTTGTTTTGTCGCCACCCGCGCCGCTTCATCAAAATAGGCGGGAACGGTGATAACCGCAGCTTCAAGCGGGGCCGTCTTTTCAACAAGATCACGCAAATGACCAAGAATCTTGCTGGCAACCTCAACGGGCGTGAGCGTATGAGGGCCGATTGTTAGGTGTTGGGCCCCCTGCCCCATCAGGCGCTTTGTCGAGCTTAGGGTCTCTGCCAAATCCACGCCTACCTTTAAGCCATCGTCATCCATCGTCAAAAGGGAGGGAATGAGAGGCCCTTCCCCTTCAAAAGAGAGAACCTGGGGCTTTCCCTTTTGCACAACCGCCACAACTGAATGGGTTGTGCCCAAGTCAATTCCGACCACAATGCCTCCCGGGGTGGCATGCGGATCAGGGGTTTGCCCCGGCTCGGTGAGTTGAAGGAGCATGCTTAGGCGCCAGGGGAGAAAGAATTATTATAAAAATTATATTTTTTGTTCATTTTTTCACACCTATTTCCATTCTATATTTATTATATAACGCATTCTTAAGAGAAGTCAATTTTTCCGGTTGGCCATTTGATGGTTTGTCACCCCCTTCACTTGTCATCCCCGACTTAGAAGTTCTTGATTTTCAAAGAAAATCTTAGAACTTCTTGATCGGGGATCTTATTGGTTGAAGCAAGATCCCCGATGAAGGAATGCTAATGTTTTTCTTTGAAAAACAAAGCATTCCTAGCTCGGGGATGACAAAGGTAAAGGATGACAAGTGGGGGAAATGCAATAAGGTGCTTCCATTCATCTCAGCATCCCCTGCACATAACGAAGCTGGTCAAGCACTCTGTGGGCAGTTTCAGTCTCTTTTCTTTCAAAAGCCATCCCTAGCTCATTCAAAAGGTCTCTGTGGATAGACAGAAGCGTTTCACATATGTCTTCCCCTGCCTCAGCTTGCTCTCTCCATTGCATCAGGCGTTCTAAAAAGGAAGAATCAGGAGGAAGTGGCGCAGAGGCATCATTTAAGAGGGCCTCTGCGCGTGTCAGCGGGTCCTTGAGGAGGGCATAGGCCTGATTGAGGAGTGCAGAATGCTGGGAGGCTTTTGCCCTTTCCTCTGCAGAGGCATGGGTGAACTGATCAGGGTGGGTCTTTTTTTGAGCACAAAAGTAAGCCGTATCAAGCACAGCCAGATCTAAAGCATAGGTCTTGTCAAGGCCAAGCAGGGCAAAAGGATCAGACATGAAAGGATTCCCCACACCCACAGCGCCCTTTTTCATTGGGATTGGCAAAGACAAAACCAGAGGAAAGCTTGTCTTCCTTGTAATCCATTTCCGAGCCTAAAATAAACATGACAGCCTTGGGATCAACCAATACCGTCACGCCATAGGCCTCGATCACCTCATCATAAGGGCCCGGCTCATCCGCAAATTCAAGGGTATAGGAATGACCCGAACAACCCTTGGCGCGCGTGCCGATGCGAATGCCGCAGGACGGTTTTCCGCGGCCTTCCAAGAGTGTTTGTACTCGCTGTGCGGCGCTTTCTGTTACGGTTAAAATCGGAGCACTCACCCTACGCTGCCTTTCGTTTGTCCATATAATCGTGAATGGCGGCCCGAATCGCGTCTTCCGCCAACATGGAGCAATGAATTTTAACGGGCGGCAGGGCGAGATGCTGGGCAATGGCGGTGTTTTTAATGGCGCCCGCTTCTTCGACCGTTTTTCCTTTGATCCATTCCGTCACCAGGGAGCTGGAGGCAATGGCAGAGCCACAGCCAAACGTCTTGAACTTAGCGTCCTCAATGATCCCTTGGGCATTCACCTTAATCTGGAGCTTCATCACATCTCCACACGCAGGCGCCCCCACAAGCCCTGTGCCCACGGCGTCGTCCTTGGAATCAAGGGCTCCCACGTTGCGGGGATTTTCATAATGATCAATAACTTCTGTTGAATATGCCATTTTTCTTTCCTTCTCTTAATGGGCAGCCCACTTGATTGATTTGATATCGATGCCGTCGCGACTCATTTCCCATAAGGGGCTCATCTCTCGCAAACGGTTGACTTCTTTGATAATTTTTTGGGCAGCTGTGTCAATTTCTTCCTCTGTAGTAAAGCGCCCAAATCCTAAGCGTAGGCTTGTGTGCGCCATTTCTTCCTCCACCCCAAGAGCCCGGAGAACATAAGAGGGTTCAAGAGACGCAGAGGTGCAGGCTGACCCTGATGAGACGGCCAATCCTTTAATGCCCATCATAAGCCCCTCCCCTTCCACGTGGGCAAAGCTCAGGTTCAGGTTGCCGGGAATGCGGTGTTCCCAATCGCCATTGAGGTACACTTCTTCCAATCCCCCTTGAATGGCCTGAAAAAAGCGATCACGGAGGACCGTGAGGCGCGCCTGCTCAGACGCCATCTCTGCGCCCGCAATGGCACACGCCTCCCCCAGCCCCACGCATAAGGGGGGGGAGAGGGTCCCGGGACGCATGCCCCGTTCTTGCCCACCCCCATTAATGAGAGACACAAGTCTTACCCGCGGCCTACGCCGGACATACAGGGCTCCGACCCCTTTGGGACCATAGAGTTTATGACCTGAAAGGCTCAGCAAATCGATATTCATGGCATCCACATCCAAGGGGATTTTACCCACAGCTTGGGCCGCATCCGTATGGAAGAAAACGCCTTTTTCTCGACAGATTTTTCCAATATCTGCAAGAGGTTGAATCACCCCGATTTCATTGTTAACGGCCATGATGGAGACAAGAACGGTTTTGTCCGTAATCGCCTCTCTCAAATGATCAAGATCAATAAGTCCATTCGCTTTCACAGGAAGATAGGTAACCCTAAAGCCCTCTTGTTCTAAATGGCGGCAACTATCAAGCACACACTTATGTTCCGTAGCACACGTAATAATGTGGTTCTTCTTTTCTTGATAAAAATGGGCTACCCCTTTGAGGGCAAGGTTATTGGATTCGGTGGCGCCGCTTGTAAAAATCAGAGCTTTGGCATCAGCCTTGATGAGGGAGGCGATCTGAAGGCGCGCGGCTTCAACCGCCTCTTCGGCTTTCCACCCATAGGCATGATTACGGGAATGGGGATTCCCAAAATCTTCCGTAAAATAGGGAAGCATGGCTTGCAGTACCCGTGGATCGCAGGGGGTTGTGGATTGATAGTCTAAATAAATGGGGCGATCCGTCATAAGCTGTCCTTCACGGTGTGGTGATGGTAAATATTCTGCCATTCTTGAATAAATCGATCAATATCCTGTTCTTGGGTTTTCCATCCCATGCTCACACGAATGGCGCAACGGGCCTCCTCTTCAGGAACCCCCATGGCTTTAAGAACATGGGAAAATTTCATGGTACCTGAAGAACACGCAGCCCCTGCACTGACGGCAATCCCTTTTAAATCAAAGGCCATCAATTGAAGGTCAGCAGAAACGCCTGGCATGCCAAGGCACACAACGTGCGGCGCACGGGGGGTGTTTTTTCCATAGACAACCGCATCAGGCAGGGCATTTTCTATTCTTTGCTGTAGCCTTTGGAGAGGGGTCAAATCATCCTGCAAAGACTCCTTTACGGCAGCTGCAAAGCCCATAACGAGGGGGGCAGAAAGGGTTCCCGCACGCATACCGTATTCCTGCCCGCCCCCTCGGATTAAAGGCGCCACGTGCAGATCTTCCCGCATCACCAAGGCACCAATGCCTGCAGGCCCCCCACACTTGTGGGCAGAAAGAGTAAGCAAATCCACGCCCAACTCCTGAAAAGAAAAGGGCACGTGTCCCAAAGCTTGGCTTGCATCCGTATGAGTTTTCCACCCTTTGGCGCGGGCTAAAGAGGCGATCTTCTGAAGGGGCTGAATCACACCCGTTTCATTATTCACCAACATCACAGAAAGAAGGCCGGGGGTTCCAAAGGAAAACAACAGAGCTTCCAAGTCTTCAAGATCTACCTGTCCCTGCTCTGTCACCGGAACCGAGAAGGAATCGTGAGATGCCTTTAACACCGACTCATGATCGGTGGAGCAGGTCAGGACAGGCCCGCCTTTTTCGCTTAATAAGGCCAGGGCATTTGCTTCTGTTCCGCCACTGGTGAAAATCAAGCGTTCGCCGTCAATGCTGTCCAAAATATCTTTTCGCGATCCATCAACCAAGGATCGCAAGTGACGTCCCATACGATGCGGAGAAGCAGGATTGCCCGTCAAAGCAAAGGTTGTCATAAGAGCTTCTTTTGCTTGAGATCTCAAAGGGACCGATGCATTGTAATCAAGGTAAATCATGCCACCCGCCTTTGACACACATCCGCCAAGGAAATCCCATTGAGATAGTGATGCATTTGTTGTCCTAAGCCTGCCCATAAGTCATGGGTTAAACACCGTCCTGTACTGCCCAAGCAGCCCATTGCCGAACTTTTATGGCAGCGCGTTGTTTCAAGCGGCTCGCCAATGGCTTCTAGAATTTCCGCAATGCGAATGGTGTCCGCCTCTCGCGCAAGGGTATAGCCGCCTTGCTGACCGCGCGTACTTGCCACAAAGCCTTGTTGGCGAAGTTTTACAAATAGTTGCTCAAGATAGGGAATGGGCAAGGCTTGCCGAGTGGCAATTTCGGCAAGCGCCAACGGCTGACCCTTGCCATGGTAAGCAAGATCAACCAACGCCATCACCGCATATCGTCCCTTTGTTCCAAGTTTCATGGATGTTTTATACAATTCCTGACTATTTTAGTCAAGTATGAATTGTGAACAGTGTGGCCATATGATCAGCCCAAGAGGAGGGACGCCCTCAAAGCGCCCCTCTTAAGATTAGTTTCAATCAGACCGCTTGCGGGCCAGCTTGCGCGCCCTCCGAATTGCTTCGGCTGACTCACGGGCTTTTCGTTCGGAAGGTTTTTCATAATGCCGACGTAGCTTCATTTCTCGAAAAATACCTTCGCGTTGCATTTTTTTCTTGAGTACGCGAAGCGCTTGGTCAACATTGTTATCACGGACAATAACTTGCATGAATTTTTAGACACCTCCTTCCAAAATTAAATTAGGGGTTAAGAACGTAAGAGACTATAATACACGAAATAAGCTAAGAAAAGGAAAAAATATGGAAGAGAGAGACGACCTTAAAAGAAAAATTCTCAACCGCGCCCTTCTTCATGTTCCTTTCGAAGGGTGGTCGGACGGACTTTTAGAGCGGGCAGCCCTCGAAAGTGGCCTTGACCCTTCCTATGCTTGGCGTCTTTTTCCCAAGGGAGTGCTTGAGGTTGTGTCCCTCTGGAGCCATCTTTTAGATGAGGCCATGCTAGCGTCCCTGCCACCCGCTGAAGGCCTGCGGGTGCGCGAACGGGTGGCTTTGGGCGTCAAGACACGCCTGACCCTTTTGATTCCTCACCGAGAAGCCGCCCTTAAAACAACCTTTTACCTGGCACGCCCGTCCCATTTGGGGGAGGCCAGTCGCTTGCTTTCTCAAACGGTCAGTGAGATTTGGTATTATGCGGGGGACACCTCGACGGACTATAACTTTTATACAAAGCGGGCTCTTTTAGCGTGGGTGTATAGCTCAACATTCATCTATTGGCTGCGGGATAGCTCTGATGATTATGAAAAGACGTGGGCGTTTTTGGATCGGCGTATTGGAGAAGTCTTAAAATTTCCAAAGATGTTTCATTTTCCATGGAGAAAGCGCCATGGCTGAGCGCCTAACGCGGGATTTCTTCGCCCGCCCGACCATTTCCTCATTTTTGTCATCCAACCCCTTGTCATCCCCGACTTAGAAGTTCTTGATTTGCAAAGCAAATCTTAGAACTT
>CAZSAH010000007.1:0-40484 GCA_964605015.1 uncultured Alphaproteobacteria bacterium
GAGTTTTTTCTCCAGCAAGGAAAAAAAATAAAAGATGTTTCTGACCTTATAGTAAGAGGGACTTCAAGGGACACCAAAACTTGCACCCCTCATTGGAGTGATATTGATGTTTCTATAATTGTTGAAGAGATAAATATTGAAATTTATGATCAAGTTAGACAATTGTATAAACAAATGAGAGAGAAATTTTCTTTCAAAATCAGTATAACTTTAGTAACAAAATCAGATTTTCTGAGTTCTAGACATCATCATGGAACAAAACCAATTTATTATAATTTCAGTTTACAAAGTTCCCTTCGTTCTCAAGATGAAGCTATTCAATTTACCAACCCTGACATACACGAGTTAAAATATGATTGCTTTTATAATATTGTTTTCCTCATGCATAGTCTGAGAATAGAAGATATGCAAAGAGGCTCTGATCTTAAGGCTATGCAGGAATTTTGTTGCCAACTCTTGAAATCGTCTAATCATCTTATACGAAATTCAATTTTTATAAAAACAGGTCATATTCAGAAGAAAATAGATATAAATATGTTTAATACGTGTTTTCCTAATATTGATCAAAATGTTCTTCAGAAGATTAAGGACTTTAAAAAAAATTGGCCACATATATTAGAAAATTACAATGATCTTATGCACATAAGGGAGTATATGCTACCCATTGTTAGTTCTATTTATGATCAAATGGTCGTCTATTTTAGTAATCTCAATTATAAAGTTATAATGCTCTCTAATGCCCAAGACTTGGACATTTCTTCCAATATAAAAACTGACGAAGGACTGCCTTCTTCACGTAAAGTTGTGTCAAAAAATATGTTATAAATAGTGAATAGGTAAAAAAGCATAATGACGAAGAGTATTTTAAAAAAACAAACCCAAAGAAAAATAGTTATTTTTTCTGATTGTCGAGATATTGCCTACAATGAAATTTATCAGACATTAACAAATCATCTCACGATGCTTAATGTTAAAAACTATCATATTGATCCACTTGTACCTATACAAAATTTTTCTATCATTAGCACATCTTTTTCATTAAGATTACTCGCTGAAATTTACCCTCCTGGCACTATATTTTTAGTGATTGTAAATTCTTCCTCATATATTGCAGAAAGGGTTTTTGGAAAAACGGCTAATGGAATAACATTTATAGGAAGTAATACAGGATACTTCAACTGGCTTATAGAAGATTGCGGCTTAGATGAGTTTTATATCAATAAAATAAATAGGCAAGTAGATAACCCCCCTTTTGGAGGAAGAAACGTACAAGTTCCAACAGCTGCTAAAATTTTATCAGGCGTTTCGTTTTGTGAAATTGGAGAAATAGCAAACAAGAGTGTTTTAAGAACATATGAAATTCCAGGTGGGACAGTTGTTCATGTTGATAATTTTGGTTTAATGAAGATAAAAAACCTTAAGCTAACTGGAATAAAAGAAGGCACGAAGCTTAAGGTTTATATAAACAATGATAAAGAAGTTGATGCTATATATTCTGAAAAATTAAAATGCCATGAACCAGGCACTTGGGTCGTTTATCCAGGGAGTTCCCTAAATGGGTTGCCTGAACTTGGAAAAGTTTTGTCCCCTGATTCCGCAGGAGAGCTCAATGTAAAGGTAGGAGATATCATTACCTGGAAAAAGCATTAAGAAATCATAAAAACAGCTATTTTCCTAAAAAGAAAGTTTTTAAAAATGGACTATAATGCCTTAAAAATAGAAGACTTTGAATATTGGAGCTTATATTTAAATGAGTATCAGTGTTATTTAGGTAGGGTATATATTGTTGCCAAGAGAAAAGATGCCATGGATTTTCTTGAAATGACGCAGAATGAAACCCTTGAATTTTTTGAGATCGCAAAAAAAACAAAAAAGGTTTTAAGCGATTTATTTCAACCAGATTTAATGAATTATGCGTCCCTTGGAAATATATTCAAACACTTACATGTTCATCTTGTACCCAGGTATAAGGCTAAGCGGGTTTTTAATGGGATTGAATTTGAAGATGTTCGTTGGGGACAAAATTATGCCCCCTATAATCAAGAGTTTAAATTGAGCTTACCCATATTGATTGAAATAAAAGAAAAAATCAAAAACCATTTGGATTTCAACTCCTCTTTATAGGATGGGCGATTTTCTGAAAAAATGTTTAGTTTGCTTCACATTTCTGGAATATTTTTGAATGAATAAGGGAAAAAGAAAAATGATGAAACTCTTTGTTCCCCTGATTTTTTTAAGCTTCTTTTTTCAACTTTCTGCAGAGGTGCAAGGTTTTAAGATGTATATCGTGTTGGGATACCCAGGGTCAGGAAAAGGGACTTTTGCCCAAGTTCTTCAAGAGAGAGGGTATATGCATATTTCTACAGGAGAACTCCTTCGGAGCGAGGTTAAACAAAAGACACCCTTAGGACTAAAATACAAAAAAGAGATCGAATCTGCCTCTAATTTATTGCCGCAAGAAGTGGTTGAAAATGTTGTTCTCAATAAAGCAAAGCATCTTCTCAAAGAAAAGAAAAAATTTATACTCGATGGCTTCCCTAAAACTGTTGAGCAAGCACAGTATTTAAGCCAGCTTATAGAAGAGCATGGCCTAAGCCAGCATGTGCGCATCATTTATATAGACGCTCCTCTGAATACAGTTCTTGAACGAGTGCAAAAAAGAGAAACCTGCGAGGGTTGCGGTAAAATCTATAATTTAGTTTCTGCGCCCCCGAAGGTACTCGGCATCTGTGATAGATGCGGCTCTCCCCTCGCTCATCGTGCCTGCGACAACCCTGAAAGCTTTCACAAAAGAATTCTTTTATTTAACAAAACTGTTAAAAAAGTTCTTGATTACTATCAATTTCAAGGAGCCCTGATAAAAATTAATTCTAATATGCCCCTTAAAGAATTCATAACTCAAGTTGTTGCTCTTGATGAAGAACTTTGAGGGAAAATAACCACAAAATGGGCATAGAAAGGCAAGATCTCAATGACCTCACGTTCAATCTCAGACTCGAATGATATTTACATAGACCTTCACCATTGAAAATTAGGGGGTGGTTTTCTTCTTAGGCGTTGGTATTTCCTTTTTAGGACCTGGTACTCCCTGAGGAGTTTTTGTTTCCTTCGTGCTTTCTGTGGATTCAGGTTTTGCTTTATCTAGATCCTCGAGCAAAACTCGGTTTATTTTTGGAGCAGCACCTGCTCTTCCATCTTTTAATGGCGCGCTTCCAACATCCTTAAAATCTTTACTAGAAGCCGTTAACGTTGGCAATGGGGTTAAAGCAAAGTTTTTTTGGTATTCTTTTAAAAATTCTTTCTCATTTACTCCCTTTTTTATCGACATTAATTTTTTGAAATTTTCAGTAAATACATACCATATTTCCTTGCCAGCTTGAGAAGCTGAGGCGCCTTTTAAATTTCTAAAGGTCTTGTCAGATAGCTTTTTGAAATGAGAGGGTTTGCTTGTGTTATAAAATTCTTCCATCTTCCCTCTTCCTACACCTTTGCTGTCTAGCAAAGATATAAATTTAGCTAATTTTTCTTCCTCATATTGTCCAAATGGAGATGTCGAAGGAGGGATGGGCGTTTTACCAGATGAGCTAACTGAAGAAGGAGATTTTTCAGAGATTTTTGTTAAGGGAGAAGAAAAAGTATAGCTCTGTTCATTCCCATTCTTTGAAGAAGACAAAAGATTGCTCTCCTCATCCTCCTCGTTCTCTGAAAAAGATGAGCCGGTTTGTTTAGCCTGTGAAGGAGTATGAGGTGACTTAGAAACATTTTTCGCTGTTACCGTAAGAGTGGGGTTCACCTGCATAGCTTGTGAAGGAGTTTGAGATGGTTTAGAAGTGCTCTTAGCCACTACCGTAGGGACGAGAGTCACAGGAGCGCCATCTTCTATTTTTAAAACGCCTCCTAATCTCTTGCTTAGCTCTTCATCCACTAATAAATTTACTGATTTTTGGATGAGCATAGCACTTTTTTCTTGTGTAGAAAGTCCCAAAGACTCTAATAAGGAATCTAATCCTAAGTGAGGGCTCATCCCTGTTTTTTCAAATAGATTCTTAAAAAAACGAACATGATCTTCGGGGAGAGAAGTGTGGGAAAGATCACCATTAGAAATCCTTGCACACTGAAAAGAAAAATCATCAAAAGGTTTAGAGGCACATTGAGCACTACCTGTAAGTTTTAAGCGATAAGCAACCTTATATATGCGATCAGGACTATCCTTAATAAAAGATTGTATTCTCTGCTTCGTATCTGCTGCTAACTCAGGTTTTTTGAGTCTTTCAAAGATTTGAGCCTCATTTAACGTATTTTTGAGATAAGATTCAGCAGACACGCTTTCCTGACGACATTTTGATTCGGCCAAAAATAAATAAGGTTCTGAGTGCTTGCTAACAAAAACGCCATCAAACCCCTGGCCTCCTTCAAACTGAGATGGTAATTTTTGATACCCCCAGCTTATCATTGTCATTTCGGTAGCTAACTCTCCAATATCTCCTCTTTCTATAGAATTAGCATTTTTATCGCTACGTACTATGCTAGAAAATTTTCGTTCATCAACTTCAGTGTAAGAAAAAAACTTTACCTTAAAGTGTGGTGTGGTGCTTGCATCTGTGAATGTATTAAAACGCTCATGAATATGTTCTCCCGCTTTAAATGAACCAGCAGTTGAGGTGAAAAAGATTTTTCTTAAGTCACCAACAGTACTTTCTTGTCTAATAGGGCTTTCATCTTCTGCATCTCTTAGAAGGTTGCCTTTGGTGCGAATAATGTACTTTTGTGTTCTGTCATTAAGATTAGGAATCTGCACATCCCCATTATTAGAAAATCTAAATCCTTCATACTCTCCTATAAGAGCTATCTCTTCCTTGGCTTTACCTTTTTCTTTGCCATCACTTGCCTCTCTTGGCGTTGTAAGATTGAAATACGTGAGATGAAGAAATTCTTGTTTGCTAACGTTAAACACAGCAATTCGGGTATGAGGGGCGCTAGATAAATCACGCTGATCTATGTCTATAAAAATAGTGCTTTTTGAAAAAGAGGGATAAAAAAATATTACTACTGACAAAATATAATGAATTATCTTCATTTTTTCTCCCCTAAGGATTAGTCTTAAGTCCTTAAATTAGCACAAATTTAATTTAGAAGCCAGATCGTTCATTAGGTTTTGATTACCTTGCTCGTTTTTGTTTTTCTAAACAAAGCTTAACAGTGATCGAGTGTCCTCGATGTAGGGCCTACCTCAACACCCCCACAGAATGCAAGAAATTCCTTCTCAGAAATTTTTTCACCAAAAACAAGCATGGCGTAAGCTGATAAGCAAAAGTGAGACCTTGAGGAGATAAAAAGCTAAGATAGAGTTTCTAGATTTTGAGGTACACACCAAAAAAAACGGTTGATGCTATTTTTTGTATGAAATATAGATAGGCCTACTGTTAATAAAAATGAAAGATACAAAATGACGAACACAAATGAATCTTTGGGCATTATAGCAATGACCGCTGAAATCGTGGCAGCTTACGTTTCTAATCATAAACTAAAGCAAGAGAATCTCCCGGCCTTTATCCAACAGATTCACCAAAGCCTCACTCATTTGAATTCAAAACAAACATTTTGCCTTGC
This sequence comes from uncultured Alphaproteobacteria bacterium, assembly GCA_964605015.1. Lineage (GTDB taxonomy): Bacteria > Pseudomonadota > Alphaproteobacteria > UBA9655 > UBA9655 > UBA9655. The sequence continues at coordinate 5,611 of CAZSAH010000007.1, forward strand.
CTCTCGTTCAGAGCCAGCTGTGCCGACAGAAGACTCGATCACTCCAGATTACATTATTTGCTTGGAGGATGGCCTACAATTGAAGATGTTAAAGCGTCACCTCAAGACATCTTATAACATGGCGCCAGAGCAATACCGTGAAAGATGGGGTTTGCCTTCCAATTACCCTATGGTAGCTCCCAATTACGCAAAGCTCAGGCGTGACATTGCCAAAGGCATTGGCCTTGGAGGGCATCATCGGAAGGGTCAGAAAAAAACTGCAGTGGCCTAAATCTGCATAAGTTGTGAGTTGATAAAACGCGTGCAATCATGTTGAAACGCAGGCATGACCGGGTCGGTCCCATCCCGTCGCTTCACTCTTCTCACCGCTTCATGCGTGGCGTATTGTCATGGAGGCATGTAGAGCACGTCGGATCCTCTGCTGAGGGTGTGGGCGTGGATGTGCCCTTGCCCTCAGTTCTCCTTATTCCCTCTCCTATCCCGATTCCTTGATTTTTGGTGCTTTGCAGCTTTGATTTGAGACGAAGTGGGGCTTTAACAGCCTTACAAGGTATTGTAAACGCTCCAGTGGTAATCCCTGAGGGGCTTAAGCTGAGCCATCAAATGAAAGATATACTCCGTATCGAGATGGTTTGTTTTTAATGTGTTCCACCCAAAAGAAAGTGTCTCGGTGCAATTGTCTTTCTTTTTAAATAATAACGTAACCCCATCATTTGTTTGGGTGACTTTGAGCCTTTCTTCGCAACACGGGCTTGTTTCCTGCTCGATCTTCCAGGAAACAACGGCAAAGTTATTTTTTTGAATGGCGGCGTGGCAGGCTTTCTCCATGGAGTCATCGTCCCAATATTTCTCCCAATAGACGTCATGCCAGACGTCTTGGTTGCAGAAGGAGCTCACCCGCTGTCCGGTTTCCCGATAGTTTTGAGTGATGGTATGGTCAACATAGGTGACGCCTGTGTTTTCTGTAATGTTACGCAGTTGGTCTTCAAACTTATCGTGAAAATCTTTTCGAAGAATAACTTTTAAATTAGGTGAATCAATAATGATAGGGTCTCTCATTTTGTAGTGCCTCTTTTATTTTTTATTTGAGAAATACCAAAAATGTTAAGCAGATACAAGTTGAAATGTGAGCGGAAGAGTTTGAGTTTATTCGACATTGTTTCGTTGTCCTGAAAAACCTTGCTGCCAGATTGTACTCCAGTGTCTAAAATGTGCCTGTTTGGCTTTTTTAAGACAGCTTGCTACACATCACCACAGGTTGAATTCTCCAACGTTTAGAAGTCTTTTTTATAAAATTATCTTAAGCTGAGGAGTAGCGAGTTGATCCTCTGCTTCACTTTTGAAGGAAATTCTGTTATATGTCTAAGCATTGACTCAGCTCTCAGTGGAGACTCGCGTTGAAAAGAAAAATAATAATCCCATCTCTCATTGGGAACGCACTTGAATACTACGATTTCACAATCTTTGCTGTTTTCTCAAGTGAGATTGGAAAAACCTTTTTTCCAACTCAGAACGAATATTCAGAGATTTTATTTAGCCTCGCCGTTTTTGCAGTTGGGTTCTTAATGCGTCCTCTGGGCGCTATTCTCTTTGGTCATATGGGAGACAGACGAGGGCGCAAGCGCGCTTTAACTCTTTCCATTGCGTGCATGGCTCTCCCAACCTTAGCCATTGGCCTTATGCCCGGCTATGGAAGCGTAGGACTCTTAGCCCCTCTTGTTCTTGTCCTCTTAAGGCTTATTCAAGGCCTCAGCATAGGGGGAGAAGGCGCTGGAGCAGCCATTTTTATTTTAGAACACAACCAAAACATCAAAATCGGCTATTTAGGGGGAATCATTACCTCTTCCAACTTTATTGGGGCCTTCTTTGCAACCTTAGTTGGCTTATGTATTACCTATTTCACGGACAGCAGTGGCTATTGGCGCTATGCCTTTATTTTAGGAGGCCTCCTGGGAGGTGTGGGGTTCTATTTAAGAACAAAAACAATAGAAACACCTGTTTTTGAAGCCCTCAAAAGAGAAAAAGAAATCGTGGCTCGCCCCCTTTTAAAAGCCCTTTCAGAGAACAAAAAACAAATGATTTTATCAGGCTGCTTAGGAGGTGTTGTTGGAGCCTTTGCCTATATGATTCTTGCTTTTATAAACTTATTCTTTAACAAAACAATCGGTCTTTCCCCCTCTTTATCCCTCCTCTATGCAAGCTTAGGGATAGGGAGTTTTATTTTATTGTTGCCCGTTTTTGGTCTTTGGTCAGATAAGGTAGGGTTTGAACGCTCCGTGGTTCAAGCTTGCTATAGCACTGTTATTTTAGCAGCTCCTTTATTTATGCTAATGAGCTTGAATGACCCTGTGTTAAATATCGTCTCCATTCTTGTTTTTAGCGCCATGGGGGCCTGGATTTGTGCTCCAGCTTATCCCATAATGTTACATCTCTTTCCCCCTCCCTTAAGGTATTCAGGGATCGCCTTTAGCTTTAACATGGGCATTGCTCTCTTTGGGGGAACAGCGCCCATTCTTTCAACATTTTTAACAAAAACAACTGGCCTGGCTTATGCTCCCGCTTTCTATCTTATCGGATTAACCCTGCTCTACATTGCCTCTGACTTTTGTTTCTTCTGGAGAGATAGTCTCAAAACAAAAAGGAATAAAAATGCCGTGAATTTAGCAAGTGATCTCCTCACTCTAAGAGCAGATAATGACATGTTAGACCTTGTACACGTTTTTTCTCCAACCTCAATCCCCGCCTCAACAAAAGAAAGAGGATCAACGTGAGTTCTACGATAGATGGTAACAATTTACTTTCTGGGTTAACCCCAACATTAAACAAAATGGGATATATGTTTGACGATCTCACCGCCTATGGCAAAGAGTTTATTCTCTTTAGCCAACAATCAGGGGGACCTGTTTTAGAAATAGCCGCCGCCTATGGAAAGGCTACTCTAAAAGTTTTGCAATCAAACATAAAAGTCGTCGCCAATGATCTCGACCCAAGACACCTTGAGGTGCTCGTAAGTCGTGTCCCGGACAATCAAAAAAGCCTTCTTGATCTCTCCCCAGGAAGATTTCCAACTGAAACTTCCTTTCAACCCAACCATTTTCAAGCCATTTTACTGGCTAACGTTTTGCACTTTTTAAACGGAGACGAAATTTCTCTTGGCATTAGAAAACTATTCGCCTGGCTTAAGCCTGGCGGAAAAGTATACGTCATTGCCGCCTCCCCCTACGTCAGAATGTGGTCCGAATTTATCCCTATCTTTGAAAAAAACAGATCTTTAAAAATGAAATGGCCAGGCTACCTCGAAGACATGTCGATTTTTAAGTCCAACGATCGCCTAGAACAACTTCCTGGCTTTATGCATTTTTTTCACCCTGATGAGTTGGGGCAAGCTTTTCAAGAGGCAGGCTTCATCATTGAAAAGTCAGAATTTTTCTCTCAACCCACCTGGCCCCACGATATGCAGCTTGATGGACGCGAAAGTGTAGGTATCATTGCAAAGAAGCCCCTTTAGCTCACCTGCAATGTGGCTCCTATAAGAGCTTGCAGGGTTTTAGAAGTTTTTTGACACCTCAGCAACTCGTCACGCTAGTGTGTTCACACCAACACTTCCTTCTCTTCTGGAATAGCTTCAACGGCTTCAGCAGGTTTCGTTTCTTGAGGAACTTTGGTGTCTTGAGGAAGCTCAGAGTTTACAGGGGGTGAAACAACATACTCCCGCTTTTTCTCCGCCTTCAGCAAAAAGGGATCTGTTCTGAAAGAGGGCTTTTGATAGGTGGTCTGGAGCTTTGTGCAGGGATAGTCACCCGGTAATTTGAGGTAACATTCCAAGTCTTGGAGCTGGGAAAACTCCGCTGGGAGGACAAGGGGTTTTTGGCGGGTGTGGCGGCTTAAGGAGACGCCGTCTCGGGTGCTGTGGGCGCCATAGGAGATGTTTTCTGTGGCTTCGGCTTCTTCTTTGTCGCCTAAGACCTTTGAGATCCATTGCTGGCTGGAAGGTTCAGTACAGCGAAAGAAGAGTTTCGTGTTAAAGAGGTCAAGCATAGAGTCGGCTCCGTTTCGTCCATAGATTTCTTCTAGCTGAGGTTTGCTTTGGAATCCAACAAGGAAGCAGCCTCCGTATTTGCGCCCCTCTGCTAAGCCCATGCTTAAGCGAGGGAGCCTTTGAAGGGCCGCCAGCTCGTCAATCACAAACCACAGGCGTCGGTCATAATTTGCAGGCATGATCATGAGGGCATTGATAGCCATATCGACCCAAGCTGAGATGAGAGGCGTGAGGGTTTGTCGTTGATCCGCGCGCGCAGTGATGAATAGCCACCCGCGAGGATTTTGTGTCTGAGGGGTTGCCCCCGAGGAATCGGTGACCTCTGAAGCCTCTTCATCTGCCACCCACTCTCGTATGGAGAACACTTGGTTGGAGGTTGCTAATTGACGTAAGCCCTCAATTTGAGAAGACAGAACACTGCGAATGGATTGGGTGGTTCGATCATTGTTTTTGAAAGCAAAGGTGGCGGCTTCCGTGCCTTCAAAGAAAGCCGCAAACTCCTTGTCCGAGGAGCTGAGAAGGAAAGCGGTGAGTTTTTCGATATTGTACTCTTGTTGAAAGGCAAACTTTCGAAGGGCTGTTTTGAAGATGGCGCGACTCGCACTATCCCAAAAGGGATCTTTAGCTCCTTCTTTTGTTTGAATAAAGGACTCAGCCAACACGTCATAATGGGCGTCTAACGTGCAATCAGCCCATGGGTCCCAGGACAACCCCCGCGTATCCAAGGGATTCAGAATAACATCGGTCTTTGGATCATAATAGCGAGACACATAATCCCCTGTCACATCCACCACAATGGCCCGGTTTTGTCGTTTTCGGATCTGGGGCAGCAAGATATGAAAGGCATTGGTTTTTCCTGAGCCTGTCGTGCCCGTAATCAGGGTATGGGAGGTTTCCTTGTCTTTGAGCAAAGGAAGTTCCTCAATTGTTAAGTCAGAGGCGTGGTTCTTTTCTTTGATGAGGCCTCTAAGGGCTTGCCAAGGTACAAGAGTGTTTCCTCGCTGATGGTGCGGCTTCTTCTGAGACCGTCCCATAAAGAACCAGAGCCCCATAACGGCTAGAAACATGAGGCCTGCAAATTTTAGGCTTTGGTAGGCAATATGCTCAAGGAGAACTTCCATACGCTGAGTTGTCTTTTTAAGGAGGGGATCATTTACAATATTAAGGCAGCTCCTCTTGTAAGACCTCCCTTTAAGGGGAGCCCATTTAATGGGAGGTGTATACATTTGGGTAAGGCGAGGATGGTTTGAAGGAGGGTTAGAGGCGATCATAAATTTCGCCCAGTAGACCTCATAAAACATGCGCCAATCATGCTGGGGAAGGGTGTGAGCCTTCCATACAAAACACCCCGCTGCAGACACAAAAGCAACGGCTAAGGCTGCAATCAGGATCTGCTTGAACATGCGTAATTGGTGGATATGAACTTGGCCACCTTGGGTAATGGTTTTAACAACTGCCATAGCTTATTTCCTTATTTGGGGGGTTGAGGGGGGAAGTTTAGGAGCGTCCGCCAGGTCGGGCACTGAACCAGAGTCTGGTTTAGAGGGCAGCTTTTGGCTATTTGTTTGTGGCGCCGATTTAATGGATTCCGATTGAATAGGCGTCTGCTCAGTGGCCTTCCATTGAGCGGGTTTCCCCTTAGAGGAGTTCTGCTCAGCGGGGGCTGCAAAATTATCGGGAAGAACTGATGCAAGGGGGCTTCCTTTTGTGACGAAGGTCTTGAAAGCATTCCCTGCAACAGCCCCAACAAGACTTTTGTCCTGTGATTCTTTTTCCTGGGCCTGCAATTTGCTGTGCTGGTGATCAATCCCCTGCTTTCCTTGGTCAATGACTTTGCCTTGATTATTGAGGGCTTTGTTGATCTTTTCTTGTCTACTTTCCGGAACCTTGTTGGGATCAAGGTTTGCTTCTTGTTTTCCGCGGTTCAGGACAGTTGCTGTATGTTGAGCATGGTGAGCGTCAACATCAGAGTTTGCCTTGAGTTTTCCTGACTCTGAGTCAAACTGTGAGGACATGTCTGCTTTTGCTTGGGTTGAGTTGATGCTCCCTATACTGTATCGAGGGTTTTCTTCTTGAAATCGTTGGATGTAGGCGTCTCGCTCTGGTCCGCCCCCTTCAAGAATGTGGCGCGCCCCTTCATAGCCAATTTTTCCAGTGGATGATCCACTGGATCCCGTTGAATGACCCATTGAATGGGGGGCAGAATTAACAGGTTGATGAGCGATATAATCAAGAAGAGGTTGGGTCAGGTTTTTGTTGATGGATAAGGATTTGCCTTGGCTGGATGAGATGTCTTTGGAAATGGTATCCACTTGGTTTTGAGCTATTGAGACTTCCTCTCGCAGGCTTTGTGCGTGATTGAGGCTTGATGTGGCACTGTTGCCGAGTTCACTGTTTTTGGTATGGTTATTGGTTTCCGAGAAGTTTTTAGACGCTGAGATAACCTGATCAAAGTTCTCAGCGTAATTTGTTTGCTCTGCAACGCTTTTGGCCGTCGCAATACCCTGTTGACGCGCAGCTGAGCTTGCAAAGCTTCCTTTGATCTCAGCACTTGCGCCAAAGAGTTTAGGCGTGCCCGCACTAACCGCAAGGGCTGCTTCTGCCGCTTGGGTTTCTGTCATGCCGTGGTTTTTCTGGAGGTCTTCTGTGAAGTTCTTATAGTTTTGGAGGCTCTTTGAATCAGAAGCGCTGATTCCTTGATGAAAGTCTGTGCCTGAAGAAAGGGCTTTCCCCACAGAGGTCAGGAAGTTTGTTGTGTCTTGGGCGGCTGATTCGCTTGCGTGAGCGCTTGCCGCGCTCTTTGATTTAAGAAGGCTTGTGGCACTGTTCAGATGCTCTTGGTTTACAAAGCTGGTGTTTTCTGACCCCATAATCTCAACGCTCAATCTGGACATGACTTGATTGCTTAAGGCTTGACTTCCATCCGCAAAGATGGATTGCTCAATCCCTTGGGGTGACAGGGATTTAAATTGAGAGGCACTGTAGCTGGGGCTTGTATTATGCTGGAAGGCGGTCGTGTTTTGATAAGCTTGAGTGCCCATCGAGACATTCCCCATACTGATGTTACCAGAAACTGTCTCTGCGGCAGCAGAACTTGCCGCACTTTGCATGGCCGACCCTAAATGCTGGGCAAGGCCCACAAAGGCAGCCGCTCCTTGCTTGAGGATGCCGTATGATATGAAGGGAATGCTCACTGATAGCCAAGCGGCTAAGGTCGTCATATCCGCATTGGCATTAATGATGGCATTGGAGCTTAAGATGGTGAGTCCTCCCTCTTGGCCAGGGGCACCACCAAAGTAACCCTGACCAGGGTTACCCTGTGCATATGCCATGGTCTCTGCCTTTCCATAGAGGGTCATGACCAGGTTTAAAACTGCATAGAGAGGGGCCCAGAGCTGGGTCCAGACCAGAATGCCACAATAGGTCAGAATGGCTCGATGGCCATTGGGCATCAAAGCTAAAACGACGATAAAGATAAAGAGGGCATAGCTTAAAGCTTCAATCACATTCTTAAATAAAGGAAGAGTTTTGGCCGCAATCTCTCCGGCGGCGGCATAAGCTGATCTTTGCTGGAGAAGTGCCTTGGTGGCCGTGTAGTTGCTGGCTGATCCCAATTCAGAAAGTTTGTTGTTACTTGCTTCTTCAATGGCATTGATCATCATCTCTTGTTGGAGGATGTCTTGTGCTGATTGGGACCACCCTGCAGCCCCTGATAAGAGGGTCGCTCCTTGGGCTAAATGGGTATTAAAGGCCACTTGGGTCAAAGTCTTTTCCTGAACACGAGACCCATAGACAGCTGTGGCTCTTTTAATCTCATCAGTCCAGAGTTTGCGTAAGGTTTTGGCTCCGTCACGACAGGTCACAACCGTTCCAGGATTGCGGTCTTGCTTGTAGAGAAAGCCTAAGACAGGAGACGCTGCGGTACTCACCATCTCCCAAAGGTTGGGAGATCGTTGAAGATCGGTAAGGGTGTACTTGTGACCAATCATGGCATCATAAACGACGCACTGATTGACAAAGCGCTCCATGTTTCCCTTAAACACAGGATCCACAATTCTAAATTTGCCCACCTGGCTCATAAGAGCAGAGGCAAATACAGTTCCCGTTTGGTGATAGGGCATATAGCCTGGAAGTGTAAAGACGGACTCAAATTTCTCTGTAATCGAGCGTCCTATCTGGCTTACTGTGCTTGCAAAGACCCCCAAGGCGTAAGGAACGTTGTCAATTTTAGACTTTGTGTTACACAAGGGATCATGAATAAAGACCGTGGTTTTAGGCAAAAACAAAAGGTTCGTTGCAAACACCACCCATAAGAACCATTTAAACCCTTCAACCACTTGGCTTTTAAAGAGCATCAAAATAACCACATAGACAGACCCTACCACGAGCCCCACCCGGATGAGGGGCATGATTAGTCCTGTTTCATCTGTTTTAAAAAGAGCCGCAATCCCATTAAAGATGAGCGTGAAGAGTTCGCCACCACCGTAGGTGGTAATAATATGTTCCATATTATTACCAGTATTCAGTGCTCAGTATCCAGTGTTCAGATAAGTTTCTGAAACACCTGATTTGTAATAATGTCTTACTTCTGCTTTGAATCATCCTTATTTCCTTTCTTCTTTTTTTCTGAACACTGGGTACTGAACACTGATTACTGCGCCGCCCCTTGGGCGCCTGAAATAAACGAATTCTGTAGTTTTCTTTCGATCTGATGCGTCCTTTCAATGGCATCTAAGGTGAGGCTGATTTGATGAAAGAGCGCTGTACGCTTGGCAAAGAGGACTTTTCTGGCACTGGCAATGCCCTTTCGGTAAGCCTCAATCATTTTGTCGCTGACTTGCACCTGTTTTAATTGGGTGGCGCTGTCCCATACCAAGCTCATCACCTCATCCAAGTATTGGAGCAGGATGTCGTAGGCGATGGCGTCCTTATAGGTGTGCATGGACAGCGGAGAGGCGCCTTCTTTAAAGGCCATCTCAACGGCCATGATCTTCAAAACGGGAATCATGGTAGAGTTCACAAAGGCTTGTTGTTCAGGAGTGGTGGCCGTGTCAGTTGCCAAATGCTGTGAAAGACTAGTCAGAAGTCGCTCAACCCGATAGGCCAGAGCTTTTTCTGGAGGAAGAGTGATTGCCCCTAAGGCAGGATGCAAACACTTATCTTCACTCACATCATCGCAAGTATACACTTGAACAGGGACGCCTCCCGTTAAAAGAGCGGAGATCAAGTCTGCGTCTCCACTCTTGGAAGGAAATTCCTTGATTTCAAGATTCCCAGCTCCAGTTTTACGAGACACAATTGTGCCCGAAATGGTCATGAAGAACTCTGCAAGGCGGGGGTCGGCACTGAGAAAGGCGTTTTTCTTTAAAGACTTCCACGCGATGTTAAATTCCTCTGCGAGGACGTCCTTATAAGGGGCATGTCGAGTCTTTTGATTGGTTGTGGTCTCTCGTTGATTCTCTGGTCCACAGCGCTGGTGACTCTGGGCCCAATCGCTTGCGATTTTTAAGTCCTTACTCATAGCCTTACACAAAATCTGCGAAGACGCATCGGACTGGGGCCATACGCCCCCAACTAATGTGGCGGCCGCTTCACAAGAGTTGATACTTTGGTTAGTCATCTTCTGGACTTTAGCCGCCAAATCATCGAGCACACTCTTGATTTGAGGCGTCACCGTCGCAAGAGCTAAGTTAAAGGCATAGCCAGAGGCATTACTCCCAATGTTCCGTAAAAGCTGGGTAAAGCCAGCCTCATTAATAAAGCTCACCCCTCCCATAAAGAGGTCAATGCCTCCGCATCCTGCTCGGTAATGGGGCATCTGCAAAGAGAACAATTCAGCGTTATGAGCCTTGCCTCGTGCAAACAGGCTGCCCCCCGTATAAAACCCACCCGTCTGGTCCTGATACCCTCCTCCGCTTGTGACGTTGTTCGAAAGACCCATGGCGCGAAAGGCCCCTTCCAGGCTTTCCTGCATGCCGGCGTGGGCTCCATTAAGAAAGGGAGAGGTCAGCATTAAGAGAAGGAAAAACACCAAAACGTTTGCTTTCCTCAGTTTTCCAACCCACTTTATTTTACACTTGCCCATCGCAAGGACGTTTACAAAATTGGTCATCTTTTAAAGCTCTCCTCATAACTGGTTGTTTTTGAGACAGGCAAAACTTTGGTCAAAAGCTCCACTCTGGATTCAATTTCGCTTTCAGAAATCATGCCGTAAGCCAGAGGAATGGTCTGTCCTGTCTTGGGATGGACGGCAATTAAGGCGGGCACGTGGGTAATCTTAAGATGTGCTGCAATGCCATTGTCTATCTTGGCATTGGGAAACTCAGAAAGAGCGGGTTTTAAACCCGGTTTTAAAGGTCTATCTAAAGAAACAGCTAAAACGGACCAGCCATAGGTTTCAGAAAAGCGCTTGACGAGAGGAGCAAAGCCATGACAGTAGGGACAGTTTTGACGAAAGAAGAAGAACAGGCCGTATTCCTGGGAAAGGCTCTTGATGCGCCTTTCGAGGGCTTTCCTTTTTTCCTCATAATAAACAGGACGCGCATTTTGATCGACGGGATGGGTCAGCGTTTCATCTAAAGCAGGCGTGGTCATGACAACCTTTTGCCAGGCTTCAGAGAATCTCTGGCTCTGATCCATCAGCGCTTTTTGGGCAAAAAGGTAAGCGACGATGTTCTCCCGCGAGGGCTCAACAATGGCTGCATGGAGCTTTGTTTCTAACACTTTGCGTTGACCTTCAATCTGCTCTGTAGGGGATAAGGGTTTGCTGTCGCGCAGCGACTTGTTGCTTAGCAACTTGTCACTTGGTAACTTCTGTTCACTGACCTCTGGCTTCTGCTCACTGACTTCTGGCAACTGAGCACTGTCCTGATACCAGTGCCAGCCTTCCGCATGCTTTTGAAAAAAATGAGGTTCGGCTCTGAGGGACGCACAATTCAGGATTAAGCAAGACAAAGAGAAAAGCACAAATGTAGTAACAACACTCACTTTCTTGATTGTTGATCCTTGATCTCTGTCCACGGGTCTCTGATCCCTGTCCACTAGCTTCTGGGCTCTGTCCTCTGGTTTCTGAACACTGACCACTGCCTTCATGCTTCGCCTCTCTGCTTTTTCTGAGGTTTTGTCTTAGGGCGAAGGCCTTTTTTGATGATTTCCATGCGCTCATTTATCTTTTGAGTTGTGCCTTCCATTTTTCCAGATTTGAAGTTTTTCATGAGGTCTTCAAAGGCTTCTCTCAGGTCGAGTTTTGAGAAGTCGATGAGTTGGATCTCTTCAACAGTAAAGCCTCGGCAGAGAGGATCTTCTGAGGTTCCCCATCCCATGCCAATTTGAGGACGCCCTTGTTCGTGAAAGGCTTTCAGGAGTTTGGATCCAAAACAACAATAGGTGGATTTTTTCTGAAGACAGATCTTGAACACTTTGTCTCTTTGAGAACAGTGGGTTCCAACAAAATGACAGAGACCGTTTTTGCGCTTGAGTTGAAGGTTTTTTTCTTCTGCCCCACAGCCGGCAAGACCAAGGCCAACGCCCCATCCGCTCCCTGACCCACAGCAGTCTTTAAAATCAAGCACAGCTCGGGAACATCGATCGGTAGTTCCTTTAAAGAGCGTTCCGAGTTTGCCCTGCATTTCCTTCAGAAGACTCAGTTGAGCTAAAGACGACATCATCTCATCATTGCGTTCAAAGCTTTGATCTCGACAGGTGCCGTCGAGGCAGAATGGAGTATTCCCCCCCACAATGGTATCCGTGGTGGTTTTGTTGCCTTTGCACTGATAGGTTTGGGTGTGAACAACACATGTCTTGTCAATCATTTGCTTGCAGGCTGTCTGTATTTGTTCACATCCTCGTGCGCGAAGAGGCCCGCAGTTGTTTTGACAGGGGTGCTCGCAATGGTAGGTGAAGGTGTATTGCCAACAGCCTCGCGTAACGGGATGCCCATTGATTACGCGGGTTTGATGCCCTTGAGAACAGGCTTTTGTGCCATAGGAGCACATGCCTTGATCAACCAGATTCTCTAGCCCTTGACAGTTTGAAACCCATCCTTCCGATACCCTATACGTTTCTTCTTCATAAATAACATTGATGAAAGGCACACTATAACGCTCTACATTGCCGCTGTTATACATATGAAAATGCCTCTTTTTCACAAACAATTGTTTGGGATCATGGTGATTGGGAAGCAGAGATACCTCTCTGATCTTATCCGTGGGAAAAGGAAGAGCAGGCAAAATGGTCCTGCACATGTTGCAAAACTCTCGTCTTCTGGCTGCCAATTCAGCCATGCAGGCTTTATAAACTCCTGTAATGTTCATGGAAGGAGGTCGTCCCTTTGGGAAAAGCCCTTTTAACCCCCGCGATGCTGCGGATACGGCTGCTCTTAAGGCTTGACAAGACAGGTAAGGGTAGTGCTCCGCATATTTGCAGTGACCAAAATAAAAGTCTCCCCCCCATTCTTTGCGATTGATTTCCTTGATAACTTGCACATGGAGATCTTCCGTGCAGCCCTGAAGGGAGTTCTCCCCTGGCTCTTCACAGGTGAGCGTTTCGTCTTGTCCTCCTTGAGTGACCTGAACAACGTGCGTGCCTTCGCCTCCAATGGCCGTCAGAGGGTCTTTCATAAGTTTTTCGCTTCCCCTCATAAGCGGGTCATGCTCAGGATCAATCTTGACAAGCACCTTCTTCTCTCTCAGCATCTGTGTCACATCAGGGTTTTCTACTTCTGACCATTGGGAGGCTTCTTCATCAAGGGGATGCTTTCCTGCTGTCTGTTTATCATGGGAAAACTTGTCTAAAAGTTTCTTAGCCACCTGATCTCCACTTTGAAGGGATTTCCAGTTGTTGGCTTTTGCAGTGTTCAGCATCCAGTATTCAGTGTTCAGAAAGAAAAAAAGAAAACATATGCCCTTCAATAGTCCTCTAGGAAACCTATGAGATTCGACCGCTGCAGCAACTGGACACTGTATTCCGACAAATACTTCTTTCATCTCGGGAACCCTCCCAGCAATAGGGTTTGAGCCTCTTCTCTGAGGTCTCCTTCTTTAGCAAAAGCCTCAAGGACATATTGGATGCTTACATGGCCTTGAAGACGATCATGAATGGAGGTCTGGATCCTGTCCATGGTGGACACTGGAAAAGGCTTGGACAGAACAAATGTGGGAACAGCTGTAATGGCAAAGAGGGTAAAAAGCTCAGGATCAATAAGGACGCCTTGACCGGTTTTTTGGATAATATGTTGCAAGGCTTTTACTGTCTTTCGATAGCTGCCTTCCTTAAATCCTCTTAAAACCAACGTTGCGCCCCATCTTTTTGCGTCTTCAGCAAGATTCATCAGAGCTTTCTCTCCCAAAGAAAATGAGACAAACACATAAAATGAGGGGGTTGAGAAAGTAGAGTGAGAAAACGTTGTTGGTGATGGGTTGGGTTTCTTTGAAAACTCTAAAGAAGAAGAGCCCACACTTAGAAAACTCCCCTTGAGGGTAGAGGCTTCATCAACAAAAGCCTGGAACTCTTTGTTGTTGAGAACTTCATCGATCTTTTTCTGAGCCGTTCCTTGGAAGTTATGAGCTTCTTTGAAAGAGTCAATTTGACAAGCGCCTTTGCCCTTAAAGTTCTTGTCTTTAAAGGACTTGCCTTTAAAAAGCTTCTCCTTCGAGGCCCTCTCTTTAAGAGGATCTACAGCACAGCTTGAAGAGGCGACAGCATTTATATTATATACCAATAATAATGGTGATAGTAGTAATGATAAAACTACAAGATACAGCAATTTCGTTTCCTCCAAATAAGATAACCAAAGTCTTCTCCTTTGTAAGGAAACTCTCGGCCAGAGCCCCAGATGACCTCGGTGCGCCCTAAAGGATTGCAGGCCATGGGTCCCTTTGTAGTCGGGCGGGGATAGGTCATCTGTGTTTTGTATTGGGTCTTTTTAATAACCGGCAGAGGATACTTTCTACACAGTCCTTTCGTTCCGCTTGTTCCCCACAGAAGAAGCTCCCGATGGAGCTTGGCCATCATGCGCTGAACCATGAGGAGGCTAGCTTGAACCCCGCCCATATGGGCCGGATTGTTCCCTGTAAAGGGATAAATACTCCCCTGACACCCCCCACACCAAAAGAGAGCGTCCATGGGAAAGCCTGTGCTTGCTGCAGCGCAATCAGCAGCACATGCGAGGGCTGCAATGGGATTGCCAAAAGCAACCGCTTCAGGGTTTAAGAGAAAGCTCAGCTCATCCTCATTCCAAAGAGGATCAAATTCTGTCAGATACCCCACATCAAAGCTCATTTGCTCAAGACAAAGGAAATCAACAAGGAGCTCAAACCAGTAAATGACTGGGTAAACATACCAGTGAACCTGATAAAAGCTGTACCGTGTGCGCCCCTCTCCCCGTGCGCCGTGGACGCCGTAATGATGGGTTGAGTTTCCCATTTTTATTCCCCCCAGATTCACCATACAAAAGGGAATGCGTGTGATATCCACAAGCCGTACTGGCTCCCAAAACCCTGCAGGAATTCCTGGAACTTGAGGAATGGGTGGTCTTGGACAAAAGCAGATGATCCCTCCAGGATTAGGCGTGTCATCACGGCCATTTCTGTTGATGTTCACCGGCCCAATGGTCAGAGGAAACATGCACGACCAGCAGATGTCTGTGATGGGATTGACAAATCGGCCTGGACAGGCTTGAATAAATGAAAAAGAACTCCAAAAAACAACCATAACAACAAGGAGAATGCAATGTATGCCCAAGACTCTTTTAACCTCAAGATTTACGCTCTTTTTTCTCAAAAGACCTTTTTTTAACAATCTCTGCCTTAGTCTGTTCCTTCTTTTTGCTTTTTCCTCCACTCTTACCCCAGCGCAATCCGCGGGCTTTCTCTTTGCTCGGAAATTTACGGAAAGAGAGTCATTTTTTCCAATAAATGAGGAAACTCTTTTTTCTTGTGATCTCCTTTTAGCGCTCACTGCTTTAGGCTGGATCTTGTATGTGTGGGTCTTAAAAAGAGCCCTCTCAGCCACACCTAACTCCGAGAGGCGCAAAGCTTTACGAAGGAAGGTTCCATCAATGATGGTTCTCATGCGCCGCACCTCCAATACAGAGGTGTACAGAGTCTACAGAGATATAAGGTTTTAGAAACGTAGCTCATTTACCCTCCTCTTTTTTAGGAGTTTTTAGGTTGATTTCCTCAATGCGAAGGCGCAGCTTTTCCTGGCTTACAATGGCAGGGACATGAGTGATGCCAAACTTTGTCGTGAGAGAGCCCGCCTGATCGAAGTAAACAACCTGCTTCAGTTCTTCTGCGAGAACCAAGGGCGCTCCCTTTACAAGAATGAGCCGTGGAGGTTTTCCATGAGGACAGGGGATGCTGGAGCCAGGGTCCTCAGGGCCATGCTTCTCTAAGCCATCCCCACACGCCTTGTGGATCTGCTCCTTGGTCCAGGCTTTTTGCTCTGCATCATCTCCATCGAAGAACAAAAGAGAGGAGGACAGACTTACAGTTTCAAGGGGATTAATCCTCGTTCCCTTTTTGGCAAACACAGTGCCTGTGTGGTCCTTAATATCCTCTGGCACCACGTATGTTGGATCATAATAAAAAACGCGGCTTTTTGTGGTCCTAACAATTCCTTCCACAGGTTTTGGCCGTTCAACGGCTTCTTTTGTTTTCTTTTGAAGCTCCTTGTTGTGGCGAGCCAACTCTCCGCTTTTTTCCAGGGCCCTAAGCTTGGTTTGAATCAGGACAATGGGATCTTCTTCCTTAATGGGGTAAATAACTCCATGGCTGCCTAGGCTGCGCGCCTGCGCATCAGTAATCAGAATCCAGTGTCCAGTCATCAGAATGACCATTGCCATTGAGCGCCAAAACTTCAACTTAAAGAAATTTCTTCTTCTGAACAAAAGCTTCAGCCTAAAGAAATTGCTTCTTCTGATTTCTGATAACTGGATTCTGATTACTGTGCTCACCACGTGAGCACCCCCTTTCCCCATACCTTCTCAATGGGAACTAAGCCAAACTCCTCATAACGAGAATCAAAGCTTTGGGGATTATCACCGACAACGAAGAGGTAGCCTTCGGGAATAAGGGTGTTGGCAATAGGATTGAGAGGTTTTCCCTTGCTGGTCTTTGTTAGCAAAGAAAGAGGCTCGCTTTCTTGAGGGATAACAGTAATACCAGAATCATTATGGACAATGTAATCGCCTGGAATTCCTAGAACGCGCTTAGAATAAGGCCATTTTTTGAGATCTCCGACGTGATCTTCTCGATGACCTTGGATGGCAACAATATCGCCCCGCTTAATGGTGCTGCTTTTTAAAAAGAGCACATAATGAACATTATTGAGGCTATCGGTGAGGCATTGCATCAAGCGGGTTTGGGAGGTCACCACCCAACAGGTCAGAAAGCAAAGGCTTCCCCATAAGTAGATTTTGCGCCATCGTTTTATCTGTAGACGTTTCATCGAGGCCTCGCAATTTTTTGAATGGCTTCTTTTAAACTCAAGCCTTGAGCGACCAGGTCTTGAACGGCGGCAAACTCATCGGCCTTGGTGGAGTACAGGATTTTTGAGAACTCATCCAAGAGGAGACGCCCAACGGCAAAGCCTTTGGGACCCTTGATCATGATTTCGGCGTATTTTCCCTGTTCTGTTCGCAGAGACCGGAGAGTTCGCTCCATTGCCGGATCCATAGAAAGACGCTTTGAACTTTTAAGCATTTCAATGGATTCATCTTTTTGAGAGAGAAGACACATCCAGTCTGCGTTATCAAAGGCAGCAAGAGCGCCTGGATTGGCATAAAAGTCGTTGATGGACTGGGTTCCTACAACAAGTCCTCCGAAATACTTTCTAAGGCGCCGCGCGGCGGTTTCAATGAAAATTCCTGATTGGGCACCACGTAACATGTCCCAAGCCTCATCAAGGATGAGACAAGAGGGAACTTTGCGGTTGCCCAAGTAGATGGAGTTGGTGATTTGCAAAATCACCATTTGCACAATGACAGACTGGAGGTCTTTCCGCTCTTTCAGTTCTTCTAATTCAACAACCACTAATTGACTGCGGAGGTCGATATTGGCTGGGCCATTAAAGAAACGGCCATACGTTCCCTTGCGTGTGTAAGGGTGGAGTCGCTCTCCAAGGGAAATAGCAACAGGATCCTTACGTGTTAATAGGAATTTAGCCACATTCGTAATGGTTGTCTTGTTTTTGTGGGTAGACCATGCCTTTTGAATGGCTTGTTCCAAATAGGCGTCTTCAATGTCTCGTGTTCCTTCTTTAGGGGCGGCCATCAGTGATAATATGGGTTTGAGCATGGCAAGCGCATCGGACGCGGCTTCACTGTCTTGGAGCGGAATAGACGAAAAGGGATTAATACAAATGGGTGAATGAGTGGAGAATTCTAAGTAACTCCCATTTAACAGCTTGACCGTCTTTTCAAAGGATCGCCCTACATCCAGCACAAAGACACGTCCGCCTATGCCCAACATGCTTGTGAGAAGCTCTTGCATAAAGACGGACTTTCCTGAACCGGACCGACCCACAACACAGGTATTGTAGTTGCCCTCGTTATTATCAAAGGGAGACCAGGTAAAGAGCTGTCCCCTCCGCCCCACAAGCATCATGCCTGGAGATGCTGTTCCCTGCCATTCTCCTTGAATGGGCATGAGGTTGGCAGGTTCATGACTAAGGGTTGTTTTTGTTTTCTGGAATTTGCGGTTATCCTCAACAGCTCCCTCGCCCCAAGTCATGGGCAAGCAGTTAAGGAAAGAGGGCAGTTGGAGATATTTGTCCAATACCAGCTCCCATCTTTGAGAACGATAAAGATTAAACAAAGTCTGCTGCTCTCGCGCAATTTTATCCGCATCGCTGATGAGGCCCACACAAAAGCGAGTACGCACAAGGCGTTGCCCATCTTCGAATTTCTCTCGAACATAGGTCCACTCAGCGGCTTCTTTTTTAAAAGACGGAAAGTACTTGGCAACAGAACTGGCGGCTTGCTTCTCAACGCTTCCGCATTTCGCCAACATCTGGGTTTTGAGGGTCTTTTCACCGCAAATGTGAACGCCATAGGAAAGGAAGAAATTGCCCTGCAGTCGCAAAAACTCATCAAAAGGATCCCCAATCAAAATGCTCATTGCGTTTAAGTGCCAAATAGGAGGAAGAAGACGCGTTGTGTAAAGACGCATGACCTTCTCGTGCTCGTTAAAGGAGCTCTCATTAAATGAGCTCTCACTTAGTGAGTTGCCAAAGGCTTGTTCTTGAATATCATCAGACCCAAGGGTCTTAGACCCAAGGGTCATTTGAGAAGGCTCAATAAACCATCGAGTTCCAGGGCTCATCAATTGATGAGAAAGAGAATCATGCATATTCCAAGGAAGATTTGGGTTTTCTGACCTATTAGAGGGATTCAAAAGCTCATCAAGGCCACTCAACAAATCCTCAGGCTGCCAGATTTTTACAGGTAAACCCCATCCTTGAAGGGTGGTGATAATTTGATCCCGAAGAGCTAAAATATCCTCCAAGGATTGAAACGTAGAACTTGGCTCACTGTAGGACAAAATCAAGCGAAAGGTTCGAACTCCATGTCCTTGGGCGAGTTGCCTCATATAGGTCGCCCGCTCTTTTGCCAGTTCTTCAATGATTTCTGAACTCCCATTAAATGGCGTTCCCTTCAATGAACTTCTCTTGAAGGGGGGCTTTCTAGCCCTTGCTTTCTCCCATGTGTTTAAAGAGGCGCCAATACGAGAGCTTGCTAGCAGGAGGCATTGAAAATTTGATCCCATGGGAAAAGCATGCTGAAAGAGCCCTGTGAGTTGTCTGGGAACGTCTTCCCCACACCCCACAAGAGGGAGTGTTTCAAGAACAAATCCCACAGAGGCGCGATTCACAAACAGCTGGGTTTCTATGTGAAAGCTGCGGTAAGGCAAAAGCTCACCCAAGCTATGGGAGGTCAGGAACTCATCTGCCAAGCGGAGCGTTGATGAAGACGGACCGTGGCAGTGCTCATCCCAGTGATCAGTGCTTAGTAATCGACCATCAGATGGAGTTTTCATTCAGTGACCAAACTCCTTTTTTCTTTTTTTGGTTTTGCTGCTTTAGGATTGAAGGGCAGGCTTTGTCACAATCGAACGAAGAGCTTTTCTGGTCACTGGATACTGTCCACTGAACACTGGCCCGTGGTGCATACCAGATTTCTGCACCTTCTAAAGGGGATGCTGAGGCGGCTGTTTTGAGGTCTGGAATGCGACATTCTGAATACTGATTACTGGGTACTGAACACTGGTTTACCATTGTGTTCACGTCCGAAATGGATTTGCACCCCACCCCAACGCCAGGGGGACACTCAAATCCACCCTCATAGATGCCCATACAACCCGTTAAGCAGAAAGGCAGTATTGCAGTGACGCAGTATTGCAGAATTCTGATTTTCTTAAGCGTTTTCATTATATTATTCTCCTTCTTTGTTTCTGATTTCTTGTTTCTGTGATACTGCAACACTGTCGCTCTGCAACACTGATGACCGGTAACCGGTCATCAGTGATCAGATGAATGACTGAACGACCGATTTTATTTTTCATTTGTTTTTTAATTTGATTCATTTTTTATTTCTCCTTTGTTGTTTTGATGACTGACCACTGATGACTGATTACTGGGAAGGAGAGAAGCTCCTTCGGTAAAGACGATATCGACCACTTGGCCTGCAGCGATTTGAATCACGGGCTGCAGTTGTTCTGCGCGATCGATGTAGTATTGGGATAGGCGATCAAGGGCCGTTGTGGCTCCCCCGGCCATGCCAGAGGTAAAGTTTTCTGCGAGGGTGGGCCCGGCCATTGCAGCTCCAGCGCCGGGCATAACAAAGGGATTCATTTGGGGTTTGCGGTTTTGAGGATTGGCAACATTGCTGAGACCTGAAAAGACCCC
Source organism: uncultured Alphaproteobacteria bacterium (assembly GCA_964605015.1). Classification (GTDB taxonomy): domain Bacteria; phylum Pseudomonadota; class Alphaproteobacteria; order UBA9655; family UBA9655; genus UBA9655. The sequence goes on from CAZSAH010000007.1 coordinate 25,553, forward strand.
TCCCATTAAACTCCGCAGCAAAAACTGACCATCTTTGGAGGCGACGACGCCTCGAATGCCAGCTTTGCCATCCGACCCTGCAACATATCCGGCAACTTGAGTTTCAATGATTTCTCCAGTGGATCTCTCTATGCAGGTAAGCTTTTCCAGGCGCGCATACACCCGCTCAGACGAAAGATCCCCAAAGGCACCGGCCGTGCAATGACAGTCCTTCAAATCACTTTGAAACCGCCTTGGCAACGTTCCATGGTCAATAATGCGCAGTAGCATGGGCCTGGGATCAGATGAGGCATTCATGGCAGAGGACGCGTCCAACCCTGATAGTAGGACGGTTTTTGCAAAAGCACCTGCCGGAATAGTGGTTTCAACAGTCTTCAGGTCCTTGGACTTATTGACAAGACTGACGGCAAGCTTTTGAATCACGCGTCCATCTTGTTCCTCTGGAGTTCCCGGATTTTGAGCATAAAGAGGACGTGGTTGAGTCGTATCGCTGGCAGTTGTTCGTTCTGTTTCAAGAAAAGAAAGCCTCGTTTCAAGCGCCTGAAAACGCGTGTCATCGACACGCGTATCATTGACACCGGTGTCATTGATACCAACACCATCGATAGAATTGTTTGGTGTATCCTGACCTTGAGAAAGATTTGAATTATTTGTATTGCCACCCTGACCCGTTGTTATTGAACCATTTGATGGATCTCGATCCGATGGATCTCGATCCGATGGATCTCGATCCGATGGATCTCGACCAGATGGGTCTTGATCCTTTCCGAAAACCTTTTCGTTAAGCGTGGAGACTTTTTGTGTCAGGGTTTTAATGGAGATATCAAGATTGTTCCATCGAGCCTCATTCATATTGATTTGGCTGGGAGCTGTTGCAATGTTGATGGGAACAGGCTTGGGGTCTTCTTGTGTTTGGACAGGACCTTGCTCAAAGAGAACGGCCATAATCCCATAAGCTAACGCAATAAATCCCCCAACAAGGCATCCTCCCAACAAAAATTGGCGCCGTCTAATACGATGGGCAGACTCTGTTCCAATTTTTGCAAAAGAACGAAGTTTGGGCATCACTCCTGAAAGCAATGCTGAAAATAATATTGAAAGCAATGCTTTAGCACGTTCAAGGAGTTGATTATATTGATTTTGCAGCGACGTAAACATAAGCACTTTCTCCTGGTTGTAAGAGTTTTTTGGGCATTAAAATAGCAACGACATCGGCATCAAGTTTTTGAGCAAATCCGCTCTCTGCCATAATCCAAGGGATAGTGGCTTGATTTTTAACCTCATAGGTAAGGCCGCGGAGTTTGTTGTTTTTAACTTCACGAATGAGGCGGCAAGGCTCATCAGGAGTGGGAAGGTTGAGGGGAATATTCTTATACCCAATAGGAATGCGTCCTTCTGTGCAAGCCGACAGTAGATCCTCAATTTCATTGCGCGTCATTTGATCTGGAAGGGATGTAAACATTGCTTGGGTTTGATTATCTGGGCTCTCTTCAACTTGAAGGATCAAGGCTTCTGGGGGCTTATTTTTAAGCACAAGGCGCAAGTCTTGGCTATGCCCTCCTTCAGTGGTTAAGGTGAGGCTAATGGGGCCCATAGCAGGCTCCAGGGGTCGAATAAAGACTTGTCCTTGATCCTCATCTGGTTCCATGACGTATTCCCCTGCGACACCAAAGGCGTTGGCAATGCGGTCTCCTTTTACGGTGATGCGCGTAAGACCTGATTGGGAAATAGGAACTTCAATAACCTTGAGATCATCTAACGAATGGATGATTGCAGCATGGGCTGCGCCAGAAGCCAGTGTTGCAGTGGTGCAGTATTGCAGAAGTTTTTTAAATTTCTTGGATTTAACTTTCACTTTATAATGTAATTTCATTGAGTTAGTCCTTTCTGTTTTCTGTAACGCTGCCGTTCTGCAATACTGAGCTCAGTAGGATTCCAGAGTTTCTGTTGATGAACTTAAGGGTAAGAGTTTCTTGAGTGTCTTGAACTTTATTCCCTGCGATATAGCTGGTAAGGGTCCCTTTCACTTCGACCTCCAATGCTTTTTGGTTAACGGTGAGTTGGCTTGGATAAAAGTGGGTGGAGAGCTGTAGTTTCGTGTATTGTTCCCCGTCAGCCATGAGTTGCTTTTTAAGAGCCCCATAAGCCTCTGGCGTGGCATATTTTAAAATCTGCTCATGATTATGGACAAAGCTGGTGGGGGTGATATCCAACAAAAGCTTTGAAATATACTCTCCCAAAGATTCCAGATAGGAAGCTGATACATTCCCCCCCTGAAACCACATCTCCCGGTTAATCTCAGGGGGCATCAAAATGGTGCGCTCACTTTTACACGCTAAGGCGATGATCAGGACGGCCATGCTCAACGTTTGAACGCCACTCACAACCGCAATAGCATTCCGTTGGGACAAAAGCGTGGCGGTGTTCTGTTGGAGAATGTCTGTATTCATCCAATGTACTCCCGAATATGGGACGGCACGGGCAATTTTAAAGATTTCTCATGGGATGGCAGATACCAGTACATGCCATGAATTAATGTTGATCCCTCATTTCTTTTTTTGAGCGTACGTAAAAGAGACAGAGACCCCGCTCCTAATAAAAACCCCGTAATCACCCAGCCCATGAAGAGCCCCCCAAAGAGGGGAACCATCAGGGCAAAGACTTCGTCCTTATTCACACCTAAAAACCGCAAGGGCTTATCCAGACGATTCAAAATATAGTTCTCGCTACGATCCCACTCCATGGCAGCCTCTCTTACACAAGAACGGCATAAGTGCCGTTAATCCAAGATTTTGCAAACCCAAAGCTTACGGTTGTAATGAGGGCGATGATGAAGGGAGCGGGACTTGACTTCATATAAGCAAGGGCCGCCCCTGCAAGACACCCACAGATCAGAACAACGGGAACCAAACTGTTGTTAAGGATGTTGACGAGATTGGTGACGCTGGTGTTTAAGCCAGCGTCACCGCTTGCTGCCACGGCAAGAACATCGGTGCTATGCAGCAGAAAAATAGCTGCAAGAGCAAAGTATGTAAAAAATATGTTTGTGTATTTCATTGAAAGAGTCTCCTTATAATTGTTGAAGGGGTTGATGATCTTCAGGATCATCTTTTTCAGAATCTTGATTCTTAGAATCTTGATTCTCAGAACCAAGACCCTTAGGGTCAAGGCTCTCCGAGTTGAAACTCTCTGGCATAAAGCCTTCGGAAATAGGATCAAGCTCAGAAAAGTCGTTTGCGCCTGAGAGGCAATAGCGAGGAAGGTGTATAACCTGCCCATTGTTGCCAGAAACCACAATCTGGCTGGAACGACGAGTGTCTCCCTGCTTGCTTATCCAGGAGTGATAGATGAGCTTTCCTTCCACATAGACCCGATCCCCTTTTTTAAAGGTGTCCTTGATCCACTCCGCCGTTATTTCTTTAAAAACAATAACGTGATGCCAATCCGTATGCTTGTGCCATTGGCCTGTCTCGTTTTTCCATTTGCTGCTCGTTGCAAGAGAAAATTTAGCAATTTGTTTTCCATTCTGCGTGATCTCCATAAGGGGGTCGCGCCCAAGGTTTCCGATTAAAAAGACTTTGTTAAGCATAGGTGTCTCCTATAATAGGGGAGGATATCTCCCTGAGGTGAGAGGAAGAGGGATTCTCAAGGCGTGTCCGCAAAACACGAGCCTTGGGATATTCTTTTTTAAAAACCCAAGAAATTTTAAGGCGGAGCTCGTCAATTTTACGCAAAACACTTGGGTCGGAGCTGCCTATCCACACCAGTCGGTCGTCTTCAACCTCTAGGAACCAAGCGTTCGCAATTTCTTGCAATTCAAGTAGAGACAGGGGCTCATGAAGCATCCTCAGCTCATTATAAGGAACACCGATCGCCAATTGGCTGCACCAGCTTTTCCAGACAGGATCCGTAATAGAGGCGAGGATAGCGGCGCGTTCTGCATGTTGAGCGGGAGTGGGCTGCAGCTTTGTCAGATCCCCAGATCTTTCATCACCATCTCCTGTCCGCTCAGCCCTCTTGGTATCGTCATAATTGCCCTCCAGGACTTTGTGGAGGTTTTTGTCACAGAGAATCCAGTCAAGGGTAACACGCCACCCGCTTGGGCTTTCTCCCATCAAAAAGGGAGCTGCTTTAACACGCAAACAAAAACGCTCCCAGAGCTTGATGTCATTCTTGAAATGAAAGGCAAACAGAGACTCTAGCTGATCTTTTCGTTCCTCTGTGAGATGAAGAACGCCTTTCCACTGTGCAGGATCAAGCCTTTGCACAATGTGGTACTCCCAAAGGCGAATCATTTCCTCTGCAACGGATTCATCGGGGACTTCGTCCCCCTGGATAATATCCCTTGGGACAATGTCTCCCGAGAGGGGATTTTCCAAATTTTCAAAATCAGAAATGCTTTCTGAAAAACTTTCTAAAAAATCTTCTGAAAAAATTTTCTCACACGCGCGCGTTCTCTGTGTGTGATCTCTGTTTTTAATCTCTGTTGTAATCTCTGTACTTAAGAAGGGGGAATTTAACCCTTCGGAAGGGGCAAAACTCCCTTTCGGGAGAGAAGGATGCCCTTTCGATGGAGAATCTTGATGCTTCCCATCATTCGAAGGGGAAATTTGCTCATTCGAAAGGAGCCCGTTCGAAGGGGCATAATGCATACTCGGAAAAGCCTCAATTCCTGGAAGGTCAAATCCAAGAGGCAAAAGGTCTTCCTGAAGCTTGCGCAGATTCAGACGATACTGGCTTGTTTTATCCCATTTGTTGTGCGGGTTCGATCGTTCCTCAAGCCACCCCTGGTCGATAAGAGACTTCAAATAGCGCCGCATCGTGGTGCGATCTACGCAGATCATGGTTTCACCAATCAGATCAGTGGCCGTTTTGTAGATCCAGCCATGCCGAGGAGAAACGTTGCACTCAGGGTTAAAGAATCGTTCCTCTGCCAAGAAAAGGTCAAAATCTTTGACCCTCTGGGTCCAATACAAAAGCTGGTTCAACACGATTGAAACGAGGGGGTCATGCGTTAAGGCGACAAACTCTTCCCGCAAGAGAACCGTTTTAGGAGGGATACCTTTTTTTTCTCCTTGTCTAGAGTGAAGGGATTGAGTCATTGGGCCCCCTCATTGTTGGAAGGAAGACTTTCAGCAAGGCGCTTTAGCGCAATGCGCTTTAATTTGGACTGCCGCGGGACTTTTGGAAAAAACTTCGTGCCTTTCAAAGGCAAAATGCCATGGAATAAGCCTTCTGTATCCTCAGAATGCCGTATAGGTAAGACATGAGGCCAGTCCTTGTAGGAGGGTGGCTCAATCGTATCAAAAGAACAGAGACTGAAGGCCAGGAATTCAATTTCTTTTTGTTCTCCAAAAGCAAGCAGAGCTTCATACAGGTTATGGTAGAAACATTTGCAAAGCTCTGCTCTTTCTAGAGCCCCTGGAGAGAGGTTTGCTTCAAGACAAAAACAAATCCGACTTGTCCAAAACTCTGTGATTTGTGGGCGAAAGGTTAGAAAAGCTGAATGAAAAGTGTCTTCATAATCATCGAGAGAAAAATCTTCTTCAAAATCATAAACTTTTTGAGGATAAAGAAGGGCCCCTCCATAAATGCCGTGTTTTCTATCTTCAGCGATAAGAAAAGTAGAGTTCTTCCTCCTTGTAGGAGAAAGATCAAAATTTTGGTAAACTCGTAGCAGATCCAAAAAGGATTCAATTGTTGATTGATGAAACTTTTGTTCTTTAGGGGGTATAATTTTTAGCATGAAAAAACTCCTTGCCTGTCGTTGAATTTTTATTATTCGACCTCAAGGCAAAGAGTGTTTTATAGGCAAGAAATGGGTAGACTTTTAGACTACTCTCAAGTAAATTTCTTGTCGTGTAGGGCTTTGACTTAGGTCCTATCGTAAAAGGGCACCTGTGAAGATCTTCGAAAATGATCACAGGTGCTTTTTTTTGTTTTTGGTATTCTATGGACTCATTGCGGTTTTCTCCCACCATGTTTCATAACAAGAGTATCTCAAGAACTTACCCGTTCGTCAAGTTATTTTTTCATAAAAATTAATAATTTTCAGATACTTAGGCATATCTAGGGATAGCTACAGATAGTTCCAGATAGCTACAGATATCTCCAGATAGATCTGGATATCTCCATAGATGTCGAAATCCGATAAGATCCAGATTCAATTTTTGAGAACTCCTTGGGGAGAGGATATCCAAGTTCGGAAAGCCCCTCCTGAATCTTCCCAAGATTGACCCTATACCGAATGAATATGCCGGCCTTTTTGTACACAAAAATTTGTTCTTCAATCCATTCCTGCTTTGCAAGAGACCTCAAATATTTGCGTAAAGTTGAGGGCGCAACTTTGAGCATAGTCTCTTCTTTTATATGAGCAAGCGGCTTTCTAAACCATCCATAATATAGATCTCCTGTATATCCATTCTTGATTTTAACTTCTTCTTCTAAATACATCCTGAAATCCTTATCAAGGTGCGTCCACCGTAAGAGTTGGTTCAAAACAAGAGCCAAATGGGGGTCTCCTGTTAAGGCGACAAATTCTTTTCGAATTAAAGACACGTTTGAGATCGGAGACTTAACCATGTAACATCCCTCCTTTTTTTTCGGCAGAGTCACCTGAGTACATCTGTGAGCCTCCGCCTCTGCCCATACGTATTTGTTGACTTAAAAGATCTGGATCTTTCCAAAACCATTGGGTTTCTAGCTTTGACCCCTTCAAAGCAAGGATCCCATGAAAAAGCCCATCAGAGGATTCGTCAGCCTTCACTCCTAATACATAGGGCCAAAAACCCATGATCTCCGTGGAGAGATGTTCGGTCGGTGTCATTGTCAGACATATAAAGGGAGTCCTTTCTTTAATGCCAAAGGCAATGAGGTCTTCATAAATCATCCGGTAAAAAGCTTTACACATAAACTCAAAATCACGCCCCCTCATATGGCTTGGGAGTTGCAGACAAACGCTTCCTGTCCAAACGTCCTGCAGAAGGGGAAAATGGCTCTGTAACGCCTTGCTGAGAGTTGAGTGAAGGGATCCTATCTTTTTTTTGATAAGCAAGGCCCCTCCTTTTGTAGGCATTGCTTTCTCTGAAAGAAGGATAAACGTTGCTTGCTGCAGATCTGAAAGAGAGAGCAGAAGCTCCTCTGGAAGATCTGTTACAAATGAATTAATGAAGTATTCACATAAATAATAGTCATCGGGTTCATACACGTGGAACATAAGGGTCTCCTTTGAGGTCAAAGTTTTTTTGTCAAAATTTTTTCTGTGAACGCAAAAAAGGTTTCTCTTTTTAAAACATAGACATCGCTAATGTGGTAAAAGACAGGTAAACTAGGGTCCCATTATAGAAACCTTTTGAGGTTCTGTATTTTTCCCGCGGAGTGCGGAGCGCTTAATGCTGAGCGCTGAGCGGGATTAGGTGTGCGTCTGTGATAATTTTTGAAGCGAGCCACAGGTGCCTTTTCTTTACGGGGGCTCTCTAGGGGATCATGGTTGCCTCCTCTTTATCACTTGCATTTGCAAGTCTAAGTTTTGCGAGGGTCGCTTCATTGATTTGAGCTGTATTGCATTGAACCCTTTGGTTTTCAAAAGTTTCAATCTCTCGAAGCTTGTAAATAACCCTACGTCCCATTTTGTGGAAAGGAGGCCCCAGTCCATTCCACCTCCATTGCATTAAGGTAATCCTTGATATATTCCAGCGAAAAGATAAGTCTTTAGTTGAGAGAAACGTTGGATCCATAAAGCTGAGCTTTCCTTTCTTGTTTATACCGATATAGGTATTTATACCGTTCACGGTAAATTTACATCATGGAAGCCCCTTGTCAAGATCTGTTTTTGTCCACATAATAATCTCCAGATATGTAGAGATATCTCTAGATAGCTAGAGATATTTCAGGATAGGTCAAATGAGCACGCCATTAGCCAAACAAATTTTTGTGCGCATGAAAGCGAAAAATCTCTCTATCGCAACGCTTGAAAGAGAAGCTGGGGTTAGCACATATTCTGTGCAAAATATTTTGAGGGGAAACACGAAAAAACCTAAAGCTGAAGTTGTCCAAGCCCTTGCGGATGTGCTGGGGTGTACAGTCAGAGATCTTCTTAAAAAAGATGATCTCTTTCATGAAGAAAATACGGAATCACCTAAAGAACGCCTTAACAACCCTCATGATTACCCAGATTTGTTATTAAAAATTGTAGAGTGGGTCAATCATAAGGGGCGGCAAGAAAACAAGCGAATGACAATCAAACAAACCATGACGTGCATAGAAGAAATTTATTTGTATTCCCTTGAAAAAGACCCCACAAAAATGGATCAAGACTTTGCCGAGTGGTTCTTTGATCTTGTGGTGAATTAAAGGCTTTAAGCCTTAAAGCACGAAAATCATGTTACGCTAACGCATAAACCTCGAGCTGAGGATTGTAAGCCTAGAAAGGAACCAGAACTTTCTTTTGGTCCAGGTGGGTGGAGATCTCTATTGTTTTAGGGTGATTGGGCCCAAAAGTATCGAGCTGTTTTTTTGAGTAGGTGTGGATAAGAAATTCATCTTGTGTGTCCATTCCTAAAGTGGCTAGCATTTTGTAGAGTTCACTGACGTCATTAATCCTTTTGTTTTTTAACGTCTTTTCAAAAATTTGTTCGCTTAGCAAATAATGTTTTTTGGCTTGACTGTGTTTTGCGTTAAGATGGTAGAGCTTTCCTAGCATTAAATGAGCAAAGGCTTCTTTTCTACAATTCTTTTTTCCAGACACTATTTCGTTATAGATTTCTAAAGAGTGAAGAAGGTATGACTCTGATTCATTGAACTTATGACGTTTTAAAAAATCACATCCAGCCCTTAGGACATAGAGATGTGCAAAAAATGTATTTTTTGTGTTGTCATAAAATTCCAACCCCTCTTTTTCAGAATGCTCCAAAACCTCGCGGCACTCTTCAGTCTTTCCTTGTTTAAGAAAAGCTTCTGCCAATTGGTTTAAGATGAAGAATCGGATCGAAGAGTAAAAATCTAGCTTTTTCAAAAGCGAATTATGTTTAACAATCAGATCAATCGCTTTTTGAAAGTCTCCCTTATCAATTAAGGACATGGCTGTTGCAAAAATAAAAAGGGCGTTGTAGGCAGCTGATTGGGAAAGGGGGAGAAGATGCTCTCCTTGTTTTAGCAGGTCTTCACATTGATCAAGATTCCCTATAAGAGCAAAATACTGAATCATATTTGCAATAAGTCTTATTTTTTCTTCATACATTTTATCTTCTTTTTCAAGCAAGGTAGCGGCTTGAGCCCCATAGGCCAGAGCTTTCTCATAATCAAGATCATGCATGCCTGAAAAAACAGAGCGGTTTATATGATAAAGAATTTTATTTTTACGAGAGAGATGTATCCCGTTATTTAAGTCTTTTTGTAAATGTGCGTTCATAATGTTTGCTTGTTTTAGATCTCGAAACCCGCAAAGGAGAGTATCAAAAACTTTTATACGCAATTCTGTTAAGGCGTCAGAATGATAGTCTATTTTAGCGGCTTCATCGGAAAGTTTCACAGCATGAGACAAAGGAGTCGTTGCTTTTAGTATATTTTCGACAACTTTATCGGAGCGACCTGAGAATGCTTTTTTCAATACATAAACACACTCATCAATAAGTTTCTTTTTTTCATCAATAGGAATGGTTGCATTGATAATTTTTTGCCTTAAGTTATGCATGCTAATATAAACTTTCTTTTTATTTTTATTTTTTAGTGTTGTGACGTCTATAAATGAATATCTTTTTAGATGGTTGAATAATTCTAATGGGTCTGTGTTAATTTTTCTTATGTTCAACCAGGTTTTAATATCTGAGAGATCTATTTCACCGGGATTTAATAAAGACAAAAAACCAACGAGTGTCAAAGCCTCATGAGAATTACGTTTAAGTTTCTTAAGATTCATTGTGACCGCCCCAGCTAAATCCATTGGGTATCCATCAAGAGAACCTCCAAGTTTTTCTGCTGCGTTCTTTAGGAGTCGTGGCGAACTACTGGTTTCAACATTGTATTGCTGGAGATAGTTTTCAATAGTCATGCCAGGGTAATCGTTAACGTAGTCAATAGCTGACGCTATTAATATAGGATAGTCGCCCAGGCGTTTTGCAAGTTTATTTTGATATTCTTTAGACTCAGAGGATAAAAAGCGATGAATGCACAGGACGCTTTCCTTTCTCTGAAAAGGCTTCACCTGAAAGTCGTTGTTCGAAAAATTTGCATTCTCTGTAGTAACGATAATATGCACACTTTTGTCATGAGAGAAGGGGATATAAGATTCAATATCATGGTAGACCTGGGCATTATCAAAGATAATCAAGCATTTGAGGTTTTTCCTTCTGATGGCACTTTTAATCAGATTAATAAGCTTGTTGTGTCCAAATGTTTTAATTTTATGGTCAATATTCAAATTTAGAAAAGCTCCTATTTCTAAAGCAAATTCTTCAAATTGAGACTCAAGGTATTGGTTGCCCTGAAACCACCAAACAACATCATAGGCTGTGTAATTTTGGTAAGCATACTTCTTAGCGATTTGAGATTTACCAATACCAGAAGGGCCGTAAAGAACGACCGTTTTTAAGGGTGCATTTTTAAAAATTGTGGCTATATCTTTTAGTAAGCCTTCTCTTCCAATAAAGTTATGATTTTCTGTAGGAACGTTCCATACATGGGGAATGGAAGCCAAAGGCTCTTGCGGAAGAGCCAGCAACAAAAGGCTCATTAAAGCTTTTCGACTATTTGAAAAGAGGAATGACATTACGCACTGAAATGTCTTGTGAGGGAGATGAAAATATTATTTTTGACACATTGTTCCCATTATCTGTTTTTGAATGCTCATACACGAATCCATTTTCCTGGCATACTTGATGAAAGGCATCTTTAAGCATAAAAAGATCAAAGGACTTCTTGATGAATTCTTCCTTGTCCTCAAGCAAAAAATAACCGTTATCCTCTACGTCACAACAGAGGGAGTCGTTTTGAGTGCGGATAACGATTGAAACCTTGCCATTTTTAGGAACTCTATGGATAGGTTTACCGATGAGGGTGGCTAGGACAAATTCTGTAAGCAAAGGATCTCCATAAAATATCAAATCTTTATGGCAATTTATCGTTAACGTAATATTGAATCTATGAACTCTTTCTGCAAAAAGCAGCAAAATCCCATCCAGCAAATGTTTCAATTTTATAGGCTCAGTTTTTACCTTTGCAATAAGTCCTTTAGACAACAACCGCCCTGTGTCTCTGCAGGAGTCAACAATCTCTATTCGCTCAGCTTCTGGAAGAGGGTTCGTTGGGTTTTGGAGAGCTTGCTTCACGATTTCTAAAGATCTCAGAATATAGTGGATGTGTTCACTTTTTCGATGCATCACACGAGTATAAAATGCTCTATAGGCTTCAACTGAAATCTGATGACACTCAAGGTTCTTTTGGGAAACACTAAGATCTTTTGTCAGGAGGTCTAGCTTTTCACTTGCCTTTAAATACTGGACCTCAAGCCCTTTGAGTTTTGTCTCATAGGTATTTTGGAGCCGTCGATAAAAAAAGTAAAATCGAACATTTACAAATATAATACAAAAAAGACAAATGGATAGCATTGAAAGGTATCGAAGGATGTTGATAGAAACAAATTCCCAAAAATTTGCTGGAGCCTTTGCATAAACGTCAAAGGGTTCTTGCTGAAGGACAAAATGCTCCTCTTCCAAAGAAGAAAAAGGGCTCAAGGAAATGGTTTCATAGCGGCCTAAGGAGTCTTTAAACTCAGCAAGCTCAATCTGAATGTCGAACACTCCTTCGAGCTTGCCTTTTTCATTGCGCACAAAGCTTTTGCTAATAATTGTGTTGTCACCAAAAATAAGAGACGAGCCCTTTTCCAGAGTGTCACTCACAGGAGGTGACAATGGTGACATTCCAACTCTTGTCACCACCATTTGAGGCATTGAAAGCTTCGCGTAAGACACTTTTTGAATCTTTGGAAACGAATAGTTAGGGAGCAAGCGATAGACAGAAATCAAAATATTTTGAATGCGCTTCAGATCACCCTTCGATGCTAAAATGCGTGCTTCTGTCAATTTGGACAGATCTTTTAAGTCCTTAATCGTTGTTGCAACTTTATGGTGAAAAGCCTTGAGCTCGTTCTGTTGAGTCGTGCGATAAGCTGAGAGATGCCAGTGATGTTCCAGAAACGCGTAGGCAGAAATAAAAAAAAGAACAACGAGAACAACAACAGCCGCACTCACAGAAAATGGTCTTAAAATGTATCTAAACTTATCCGCAAATCTCATAAAGCAATGTTAGAACCTCCCTAAATTTTTTTCTTTGGAGAATACAGCCGACAGGCAATAAAAATCAAATGGATAATGTGGAATCTCTCAAAACATGTGCCGCCTTTAACTTTTTCAGGATAAAAGTCGTCGCGTCCTCAAAACCCATCGCGTTGGTGACAAGTAGGTGACAATGGATTTTAAGGGTATCGACAGGGACCTCAAAAACCCTGTCATTTCCTGGTGGGCGCTGCAGGATTCGAACCTGCGACCCGCTGATTAAGAGTCAGCTGCTCTACCAACTGAGCTAAGCGCCCGCAAGAAAGGGGCTTAGCCCTTTCTTAAAAAGAATTATCGAGAGTAATATTCAACAACGAGATTGGGTTCCATTTGAACGGGATAAGGAACTTCCAAAAGGGTTGGAACACGTACATAGGTGCCCTTCATCGCTTTGTGGTCAACGTCGATATATTCAGGAACATCACGCTCTGCTAGTTGGATTGCCTCTAGAACAACAGCGAGTTCTTTTGATTTTTGACGAACTTCAACAACATCCCCTGGTTTTACGAGGTAAGAGGGAATATTGACCCGTTTTCCATTCACAGAAACATGGCCATGATTGACAAATTGACGTGATGCAAAAACAGTAGGAACAAACTTCATGCGATACACAACTGCATCCAATCGAGATTCTAAAAGACCGATCAAGTTTTCGCCGGTATCACCGCGCTTGCGCACAGCCTCTGCATAAAGGCGAGAAAACTGACGTTCCGTGATATTCCCGTAGTATCCCTTTAGCTTTTGTTTGGCTGTCAATTGAAGCCCATAATCTGAGGGTTTAGATCGACGTTGCCCGTGCTGTCCAGGTCTATAGGCGCGGAGGTTAATAGGGCTTTTGGGGCGGCCCCATAGGTTTACACCAAGACGTCGGTCGATTTTATATTTTGATTCAAGTCGCTTTGTCATCCAAGAAATTTCCTCTGGGAAAAAATAATTATCAATAGGGGGAGACTATAATCAATCAAAAGGATTTGTCAAATCGTTTGTGTGGGGTTTAGAGGCAAGGATCTATAAATAGAATCCCCTAAAGCTTTCTAAACAACGCCACGCTGCGAATTGTGGTAATCCATCCCCCTCTTAATCAATCCTCTACGCCGCCAAAGCCTTTTGAGCTTGAGTGACGATCCCTTTGAAGGCAAGAGGCTCATAAACAGCAAGATCCGCAAGAACCTTTCTATCAATTTCAATCCCAGCCTTTGTCAGGCCATTGATGAAGCGTGAATAGGTCAGGCCATGCTCTCTAACACCGGCATTAATCCGTTGAATCCAGAGAGCGCGAAAATCACGCTTCCGGTTACGACGGTCACGATAGGCATACTGCAGTGCTTTTTCAACGCGTTGAAGGGCAATGCGGTAACAATTTTTGGAACGTCCCCGATAGCCTTTTGCAAGCTTTAGGACTTTTTTATGACGGGCGTGGGTAGTTGTCCCGCGTTTAATATGGGCCATGACTCAATCTCCTCTAAATACCATAGGGCATAAAACGACGAACAATTTTCGCATCACACTCTCTCATGATCGTGGTGCCACGCGCAGTTCGCCGCATTTCAGGCGAACGCTTACGCATTCCGTGTCGTTTATTTGCTTGAGCCATAATGACTTTGCCAGTCGCCGTGAGGCGAAAGCGCTTTTTTACGCTACTTTTCGTCTTTAACTTGGGCATTTTCTCACTCTCTTTAAAGATATTAACCATCCTAGGTTGGCATGCCCGGGTTCTCCCCTTGCCTCGCTAGATATGAGCAACCTATAGCAGGAAGAACAGCATAATACAAGTCTATCCTAAACGTCTTCTCAAAAATTAGATGGGCTCGCTTAGTCCCCCTTTTCCCACCCACCAGAAGCTGTTTGTTTCCAGTATGTTGTCGTGTGATCTTGGCTCTTATACTCAGTCCACCGCTGCCGTGCTGCTACAACGGCGTCCTCATCATTGCCATCAAAAAGGTCAAGGCAGCGCTCATAAGTGGAGAGGAGGGGAGAGTTGACCCCATCAGTTTGAATCAAAAACTGCGCTTCATTAGGATTTTCATGCTCAAGGGTCAGCCAAATGGGTTGGTCTTGAGGAAAACCTTCTTTTTTACTTCCATGAGGAATAAAGCTTGCTTTGCCCAGTGTCCATAAGGCGCCATTAAGGAAATCAAGTCTTTCTTGGCTGGCGCATAAGATGACAGCCCGCTTATGCCCCTCAAGGATTTTTTCAAGAAGGCGGGGAAGCGCCCGTTCAAGAGGAGATGTGGTGAGATGATAAAACCCAATGGCCGTCATTATGTTCTACTCGTAAAGCTCATGAATAAGGGAGATACATGGCAAATCCTCTGCAGTCCTTTGCCATTTTATATTTATACTTTATCATAGATCTTCTGTAGGAGCAAACATTCCGGTTGGCCATTTGGAGATATTTTTTCAATTTATTGTCATTATTAATACTTGTCGTCCACTCACTATTGTCATTTCCACCCCCACTTGTCATCCCCGCGAAGGCGGGGATCCAGATAGCGCTTTGATTTTTCAATGAAAAAACTTGTTTTCATTAAAATAAAGTTAAAAAAGCTTGCATTCCTACGGAATGCGTTGTTTTTACTGGATCCCCGCCTTCGCGGGGATGA
>CAZSAH010000008.1:0-39795 GCA_964605015.1 uncultured Alphaproteobacteria bacterium
TGTAGACGTTTCCTTTGTACTTAAAGGTTGTCTCCCCAACCGGAACGCTGATGCGATTAGGCTTGTTGGTCATTGAAGTATCAGTTTCCCAATCATCCAGCCGGTCATCAGACCGGCGACGTCGCCGATGGATGAGAGGGTCGAGTCTTGACCCGTAGGCAAGAGCTTAGGGTACGTGTCCTTAATGGGGTGTTCAACGACTTCCCAGGTTGTGCCTAGGAGCAGTGCGCCCCACCAGGGCACGCCCGCGAGCCCGAGGAGGACGCCCGCTGACGCGTGACCGAGCGTGTAGACGTTGACGAAGTCTGTTTGCTTCTTTTTCATACGATCACCACGAACTCGGAGGTGAGGAGGGTCCAGACGCCGCCGCTGGATTCGTCGAGGCGGACGTCGTAGCTGTCCAGGGGGTAACCTTCCCAAGAATATTGCCGGTGGTAGTTTACGATGGTTCCTCTCGGCATATGCAGTGACCTGACAAGCACTCTCTTCCCGATCATCGCCTTCTGCTCGGGGGTTAGGACCAAAGGCTCTCCCCCGCCCGTCGCGTACTTGCCCCGGATATCCTCCGCGAAACCCTCGCCCGCCAACTTAAACGTGTGATAGCTCTCGAGTGGGGTCTTGAACTGACGCTGCTTGGCGCCGCGCTGGATCTCTTCCATCTGGATCTCTTTGACGCCCGGACAGGACTGGTTAAAGTGGGGCGATGCCCAGTCGGCGACGGAGTGGCGGGACAAGAGGTGGCCAACGATGTCGTGGGGGTGTCTCATTATCTTTTCTTCCGTCTTCGACTTGCACCTGCAATGCTTGTTTCACCTTCACGGGCAGAAAAGTCTTCGACTGTGCAGTGCCTTTTTTGGCACTGGTAGACGGGAAATCGTCCGCCATCGCATTGGATATCCACCATAGCTAGTTTATGCCCAGATGATACTTCTTGGGCCCGGCGTTTGGCATTTCCCCAACCGCCTCGGTTGAAAGGAAATTCGTCACGGTCTCCATAAACGGTTCCGATAACGATTTTGCAGCCGCAGTTCTTTTTCACGCGATGACCTCGAATGATTTAGCGTGGGGGGCTTCTTCGCCGAAGTGGTCTCCGCCGGGGAGCGTCGTGTCGGCGGCAATCCACTCTCGGGGGTCGTTCTTGGGGAAGCCGATGAGAGGGTACACGTGCGTATAGTTCTCGCGGCCCCACCTGTACGGTGATGTCGCCTTGAACTTCGCTGTAAAGCCGTTGAGGATGGCGAGCGATGAGACGGTGATGGTGTGCGAGTCGCAGTCGTCGCCCCCGTTTTGCAGCGCTCGCTTACCTGTCACGTAGAGATCTACGCTGTCTACCGGACCCCCCGCCCAGAGCTTGTGTGGGCCGATGTCTCCGGTGTACCGAAGATTTTTCTTCACGTAGTTGTAGATGGCTTTCGCTTCACACTTGTCGTCGCGGGCTTCGCAGCCCGAGGTGACCTCGAGCGCGAGCTTGCGCATTTCGGGGTCTTTTGCGTCCTTCGCGACGAGGCCCTGCATGAGCTCGAGGCGCTCGCGGATGCTCATCTTGCTCTTCCGGTAGCCCTTGAGGACCTGCCCGCCCTTGCCGGTCGCCTCGAAATCCGGCTTCATTTTGCCCCGGTTTTTCTTCCCGGGTTTACCGAGCATGCCCGCCCCGCCGGTCCGACTCGCGAGCGAGAAGAACGTCGCCAGCGCTGCGGCGGCGCCCAGCGAGATTCCGACGACGGCGAACCTGTTCATGGTGATAGGCTACCACGAGGTGTACCCTGGTCACCAACATGGCGACTATGAGGGTGAGGAGCGAGCGGCAAGAGTTGGGGTTCGATATCTCGAGCCTCCCCTCAATCATGCTCGACGTGCTCGAGGATCCCGCTCTGCCGGAGGTGCTCGACCTCGTTCAGCAGGTGGTTGACCTTGAGACCTCGAGTGGAGGAGGGGGAGGAGGCGGCGCGAGCGGTCCCGGGGTTGGTCTCAGTGACGCGATCACACCACTTCGGGCTTACCTCTTCGTGAGGAGGCACCCTTGGGTGCCCTATGCGGCGGCTTTCGGGGTGGTTGCCGTTCCTTTTTTGATCGGGATTCTCGTGGGGCGGGCGATGGGGAAGTAGCCGGGCCCGAGAGCCCTTGAGGGGGAGTACCCACCTTCCCCTCATTCAGTGATTTCCGTACGGCCATCAAGTCAAACCTGAGCTGTTTTCCCACCCTCACGAAGGGCAGGTCCCCTCGTCGCGCGAGCTGCCCTGCGCTCTTCTTTGAGACATTGAGGTACCTCGCCAACCCTTCCAGGGAAAGGAGAGGCACAAGAGGTCCGTCCAAGGTCACCTTGCTCACCGCGGAGCAGTGTACGACCTTTGGGGGCAATTGAGAAAGTAAGGGAAGGGTGGGGAAGTTTGAGGAGGGATCGGGAAGCTGCGAAGGCATCTTCGCGGGTCTTCGTTCTCGGACCTAGCATGCACCCATGGCTCAATGTTTTAGACCGGACATTGTCATGCGTTCCGGCTCGGTAATGCCGGCGGGTTGCTACTACAACATCGAGCGCGTCGTGAGGGGTATTGCGAACGACTTTACCCGCGACCCCTCCGTGGTTGCGCATCAGTACGCGGGGCAGCCTATTCAGGAGCAGGTGTCGCCGGGTGGAGGTTCGCCTCCCTTTGTCCCGCCGACCAAGCGGCCTAACTTCCTGGCTCGCTTCTTTGGGGCCAAGTAGGTGCCGACTGTCTACACGATCGAGGGACCGTCGCTGGGTGACGGTTGCCGTTTCGTGCCGCACGGCAAGAAGAGTGGTTGTGAGATCCAACTCTGCCCGGGCAGGAGCAAGAAGGGCAAGAGGGTCATGAAGTTCAAGAAGCACACCATGCGCTGCTCGGGGCGGCGCGGAGGAAAAGGCAGATGAGCGGAAACGAGAACAACCTGGCCGGTGCGGATCTCGGACGGGGCTACGACGATGTGGACATCTTCGGCCTCGATGAGTTCGGGGCGCCTGCCGGCATGGGCGCGCTCTACGGCGCGATGATCGGCACGGGCGTGGGCACGCTCGCGGCGATCGGCGTCCGCTCCCTCAAGGGAGGGCCCGGTGGTTGGGCCAACTATTCTGAGGTGATCGGCCTCGCGGCAGGCGTTCTCGCGGGCGGCGCGATGCTCGTCTCCGAGAAGACTCGGCACGCCGGCTGGGTCGCGATGGCGTCGGCGGCGCTGAACAACGGCCTTCGCGCGATCGAGATGTACATGAAGGGTACCGCCGACGGTCTGCACCCGCTTGGCTATGCCCAGGTGCAGGCCCTCAACGGGGGTTACCCCAGGTCCGGTAAGACTTGGCCCGGTATCGGGCAGGCGCAGATCGATCAGCTCGGGCGCAACAAGCGTCTCGCCGGTCCGCCCCAGCTGATGGGCCCTCCGCAGTTGATGGGCCCTCCGCAGTTCAACCGCCAGGCGAACCACTGGGGCTCGTCGGCCGTGCTGCAGAGCAGCTCTAGCTAGCAGGTAATCGCGAGCGCCGGCCCGGCCGGCTCTCTTTGGACAAAGCAACCGGAGGAAAAGGACAATGGCCGGAACCGTTGGCGTCGCACCAGGAACTACTACGCTGCAGCTCGATGATGGCAGCGTTATCCAGCTCGTCGACTATATCGACGACAAGCACTACGGCACCTGCGAGTGGCAGACCGGCGATACGTCGTCGATCTCCGTCTACTCGGCGGCGCTCTCCCAGGCGATTCCGGGTGGGACCCGGCCGCTGTTCCGTGTGGATACGAATATCCCGCGGTCCGGCGATAACGGTCTCCCCCAGAGCTGGGAGTTCTACGTGTACTCGATTGGCGTTTCGCTCACCCGGGCCATCCGGCCGACGGGTTCGGCGACCGCGATCACCGGTCTCGGCGAGTATTCGGAGCGCGTCGGCGATCCGGTGAACCTCGAGCTCGGGCGCAAGCTCTTCTTCGAGTACAAGTACAACGGCAAGGTCTTCAGCCAGGGCGTCATGGAAGACTACCCGGCTGGCTCAGGTGCGTATTTCCAGGGTACCGCCAACTCGATTACGGTCGAGTCGAACGGTGTCCCGTCGCCTCGTGATCGCGTCGCGATGGTGCTTCCGATCTGGGAGCGCGAGGGTCTCGGCTACTCGATGACCGTCACGCCCGAGGCATCGATCACGATCTCGCAGACTGCGCAGGACGCCGCAACCGCGCTGACCTTCGTGGACATGCGCGTCAAGAAGGCCGGCCTGATCAAGCGCCAGATCAACTAGCCGCTCGCTCGCCGAGCAGGGAGCGACCTAGATGCTGACGTACGCACAGTACACCCTCCCCGATAAGTTTTCGGGGAGGAAGATCAAGCGCCGGATTCCGTATGCGCTGGCCGGCGACTTGACCATTACGGCCTCGGCCATTGGGGTTGCGAGGGCATTCCCGGACGGCACCTTTTACCACGGGGTGGAGCTACCGTTCGAGGTGACGAGGATGAAGCCGGCGGTCGTCACGCTGGACAGCAACAGTGCCGACCAGAACGATCTGATCTTTGCGACGGTCGGGACCGTGTTCCACATGGTCCAGTTGCAGGTGAAGCTCATCGGTGCGAGCAGAGACATGACGGCGGTTGCCACAAGGCTCTCGGTTCTCACGCAGAGTGACGATAACTGCTGGCAGTTCGACGCGCCCCTGACGCTACTTCAGCGTGACGGTTTCCAGGTGATGGTCACGCAGAATGTTCCCGCTTCCGTTGCCGCAGGCGGCGTCCGCATGGAGCTTGCCTTCCTGGGGAGTCTGCTCGACCTGGAGTAAGATCCCTCCATGAGGGATCCGGCGGACAACCGCACCATCCAACTGGCCGCTCTCGCGACCACCGACAACGAGCCCCAGCTCGTTGCCCACGCCAACCTGTCAGACTTACGTATTCGCCTCTCTGCTTCGGGCACCTCCAATAAAAAGGTGTTCTTAGCGGTGAGGCAAAACGATGTTAGGGATCCCGGCAACGCTGCCGTTACGCCTACGGGGTACGCCAACTGTTATGTCATGACGGTGGGCGACAAGGACACCCTCTATCTTTCCAGGGGGCAGTCACTTTATGCCATCGCCGACGGGACCGGGGTTTTCTTGTCCGTGAACGCCATAGGTGAGGATCTTGGGTTTGGGGGCGAAGAGGGTGACGACTAGTGGCCGGGCCTCTTCTAGCTAAGCAGACCGCTTTCGGTACTGTGGGCCTTGAGATTGCCGGGGCACCATCTCCTATTATGCAGGCACCTCAGGACGCGGCTGTGCTGCTCCGGGGTTTTGTGTATGGGACCCCCGGGGAGTTTGCACATTTCGCCTCGAGCAACAATCCTTTCGCCTCCGCTTCGGGAAACACAAATTTCCCCTTCTACGGGGATGCTTACTCGGTGGCGTGTGGTGAGCGCTTCGAGGTTTATTTGGCCCCGATGCAGTCGCTTGTTGCCATCGGGACGGTTGCGTTGTCCTTGACGGGAGGGGTGTGGGTGACGTTCACGGCGTGCTTCCTCACGCCTGAGGCGACCTTTGAAACGGAGTTTGGTACTCCCCTCGGGGATGCTGGCACCTTCAGGGGGCCCGGCTTCGGGTTCAGGAAGAGGTAAGACGTGCCCATCGGAGGAAAAGGCAACCCCAATGTTCGTGACGATTCCCCGAGCAGCGACGACATGGGGATGGTCGTTCGTCCCGTTGGTATTACGGCTCTCCTCCCGTCCGTGCAGACGGAGGACACTCCGTCCGCCGGAGGTGAGACGGGGACGCTGCCTCTCGGCGTCCGCAACGATACCGGGGCGACCAAGACCTCGAATGACGGGGATTTCTCTGCCATTGCTACCGACGCCGCAGGCCGGGTGGGTATCGCTGATTTGGGCGGGTCGATTACGGTGGATGGCACCGTCAGTGTCAGCGACTCGAGTAGCGTGGACACCGCGACTGTTTCCAGGATTGCTGTCGGGTCTGGTGCGGCCGTGACCGTCCTCGCGGCCAACCCCTTGCGGAAGGGCTACCACGTGCAGTCGGAGTTTGCGAACGGCCAGCTCGTCTACCTTAAGGAGGGAGCGACCGCCTCTGCTACCGACGCTACCGCTGAGCTCCAACCTGGGGGTGCTCATGAGCCATCGGTTAACTACAGAGGCATCGTGACGGCCATCGCAGCTTCTGGTACGCAGAACCTCAAGGTCACGGAGTACTAGGCCGTGCCGACGACGAACCCAGCGGTCACCGGCATCGTTGCCATAGGGCAGATTCCCTACACGAACCTAGGGCATCACTCGGGACCGAGCGTGGTTCTTGGGAGCAACAACCTGTGGTGGGAGGCGTCGGTCTCGAGGTTCGCCGTGGGACTCAACGGCGTGACGCCTTCCGCCAAAGTACACGTCGTCGGCGACGGAGCCCCCGCGGCTCAGCCCCTCGCTCTTAGGGTTGATACGGGGCCGGTGTTCATGGGGGACATTGCACTGTCCACCTACACCAGTGAAGGGGTACATCTCGAGGTTTGCCCCCCGGCTGGTACCAGCAGGAACAGGGCCTTCCGCCTGGCTCCGGGGGCGCTCACGGCTATCTCCGGTGGCGAGCTACGTAGTGTGCAGATCACGCCGGCCAACGTGCAGTTTTCTGGCGTTGGTTTTGCTGATCAGAACGCGGTCTACTTTGACGCGCCCACCTACTCCTTCACCACGGCGCAGACCCTGACGTCGGTCGCGACGGTGAGGATCGCGGCGAGGCCCATTAAGGGCACCAACGCTACCTGGGGCACGACCTACTACGCCAACAGCTTTGGGCTCGTCGTGAGCGGGGGCACGCACCTTACCGCGGCCAACGACGGCCTCGCGACGCCACCCCCTGTTTTGTCGATTTGCAGGTCGGCACTCACGGGGATCCAGGCGTCATACGAGGTCGTGGACGTCGTTATCGGCGGCAACACCACGACGTGGGCGGGTGCCGCACCGGCTACGCAGCGGATGGCTATCGCGCGTAACGTCACCTACGCGTCGACGGGACCCACCACCATCTCGAATGCGGCGACGTTCGCGATTGAGGGTGCCCCCATCGCAGGCACCAACGTTACGATTTCGGCGGGTTACGCATTTTGGGTGCAGGGAGGAGCATCTCAGTTTGACGGTGCCGTTAGTTTGGTCAACGGGTCCACACTCAAAGTTTCCGATATCGCGGCACCTACGGGTGCAGGCGGCAAGATTACGGTTGGTACCGTTCTCACCGTCGATCAGACCAACCTTCGTATAGGCATTAACTCGACTGGCCCAGACCGAGGGCTTGATGTGCGTAGCGGGTTGGTGGGCGGCATTGCGATGGGCGTCCTTAGCACAAGCAACACCGGCTACGGCGCGATTTTGTTCAGGGATGACGCAATCGCGTCTGCAGGTAGCGTCGGTTACGGTAATAGCGGTGTTGCTGATATCCGTGGAGGGCGTTGTTTCTTCACGCTCAACGGCAAAGATTTTATCTTCAGTGACTCTACGACGAAGATTTTGCAGTTCATTCGGCGCAGTGATGGTTTCGTAGGTGTTGGAGACATTACGGCGCCTGCGGGAATGCTCGAGGTCAAGCCGACGGTTGCGACTACGGGATCTCCGGTGGGCGTGCAACTCACCGCCGCGGCGCACACGACGCTATCGAACGCCGAGACGATCGACCTCTACATCAAAACGAACCGGACGGTGCAGTTTGGCCAGAATACAGCCCTGGCCACGCAACGCACATCGGTGATCGAGGGCGTGACCTACTCAAGCAGCGCCGCTACGAAGACCATCACCGACGGTGTTACCCTCGATATCACGGCCGCGCCGACCGCCGGGACCAATGTTGCTATTACGAACAAGTACGCCTTGAGGGTTGCCGCGGGTGCGACGAAGCTGGCTGGTCAAGTTTTGGTTGGTGCTATTAACATTACCGCGGACATTCAGATCGATGTCTCGCAGGTGATCGCTACGTCTGGAGTACCCAATATCCTGAGATTGGTAGGCGGAGCACACACGGGCCTCACTGCCTCAGCAGACATTAACGATGTTTACTGGAATCTTAACCGCACTGTTCAGCGGGCTACGGGTGCGGTTGCTAGTTCTGCGGCTTTTCTAATTGATGCGCCCTCCTACTCTTTTGTTGGAGCCTCTACGATTACAGCGGCCGCGACCATCAAGGCCGGAGCTCCGGCTGCAGGGACTAACGCAACCATCACGAACAGCTATGCGGCCTGGTTTACGGCGAAGATTCGTGTGGACAGTGCTGCAGCGTTGGGCGGAGGGGCGGCGCCTACTTTAGGTACTATTGGGGGAGCTGGGCCTGCGACCGCCGCACAGAACGAGTGGATCGCTATCGACACGCAAAACGGCAAGCGTTGGGTGCCTGCTTGGGCGTAAACACTCTTGTTTCGCGTTCTTTTCGGTAGTAGGTTGTTGGTTGATGTCGAACGTAACCCGTAAGATCATGCGAGCACAGGAATCAAAGGCTGAGCTGCCCGACACCGTTGGTGAGGCCGACTATTGGCGTTGGCAGGCACAGGCGAACGCAGTCATGCGTATTCGAGCCGAGCTCGCCAAGGCTGAGGCGGATTTGCGTGTTCTCGAGCCGGAACACCAGCGAGCGACGCAGGCGTTTTTTGCCAAGTACGGAATCAAACCTGGCGACCAGATCAACTCGGATACCCTCAAGATTACTCGTGGTGTTCAGGCTATTGAGAACGAGACCCCCGAGGTCCCGGAGAGTTAGTGCTCACGCTCGAGGAGATTGAAGCGATTAACCGCGAAGTTCTCGCGACTGCTCCTCTTGTTCCGGGTTGACCCGCCGACGTTCTCGCGAGGTTTCGCGGGATTGATCTAGATGTCGTAGACGGGAAGCTTGTTGGAGCAGAAGGTCTCCTTAGGGAGATACTCTTGGCCTTGAGGCTCACCTTCGACGAGTACGTGAAACTCCTTCAGCAGGAGGGCAAGGTTTTCCTCTCCCGGCTTAGGACGGTGGGGTGAGGCTCTGGCTGTTGTTTCTCCTCTCTTGCTCTCCACCCCTGTGGAGAGGCGTCGTCTTGGTGGAGATCAGAGCTCCTCGAGACGACATGAGAGAGGCCGCGTCGGCGGCCGTCGCGACTTACGCCAGGGTGATGAGGAAGTACGGGGTTACCCTTGCGGTAGGATCGCCCGGAAGGGTGTCCATAAGTTGGGGTAGTCTCGAGTACCCTGAGGCCATCGCCATAACTACGACGGGGTGGTGGGTGCACCGTGCCAACGTGGTGTTGAAGAAGGGCGTTTCTTGGAGCACTTCTCCGAGGCTGGGTGCCGGTTGTGTAGGTCAGTATGACGTGGAGAGCGTTGTCGCCCACGAGCTGGGCCACGCTCTTGGGCTCGCGCACGTCCCCGATACTCGAGCCACGATGTACAGGTTTCAGCCTTCTTGCGATACACACAAGAGGAAGCTCTCGTTCGGTGACCTAAGGCAGTTGGATGCGCGCTATCGCAGGTCTGGTATGCTCCACCCATGAGCAACCACGCCAACTGTTGTATCCGTACGGTCGGGCGTCCGCAGCCCCGCCCGCCCCAGCGACCGGCTTACCCGCGTCCGGGGCGATAAAGGTGGAGGAGGACCTCGGATTTCTTCCGGTGGTCGTCGTCGCGATTAGTGCACTTGATGGCTACGCGATGGCGGCGGCGATTTCAGCCGGGTCGGGAATTACTGACCCCGGCGAGAGTGATGCGGCCAAGCAACTCTGGCGCTGGAAGAGGGAGGTTGAAGATCGCTGGTTCAACGTAAACAAGTACCCGAAGGTTGAGCTTTCTCAACTTCTCCAGCAAGTAGTCGCGACGGCCAACGAAATCTTGTCAAGGTCGGTAGAGGTTAAGCAACATCTATCGCCTCCCTGGCAGGAGCAGGTTGCCAACTATGAGAATAATGTTCAGAGGGACAGGGATGTCTTTAATGAATTTCTGTCTTCTGTTTTGGGGGTTAACGATTCCCTCGTTAGTGATGGCAATGTCCCTGATTTGATTGGGCAGATCTCCAACTTCGTGATTGATGTCCGCGCCCTCATGGGGGTGCTTGAGTATGCGGCTGCTAACGACGTACTTCAGGGGGGTTTTGGGGGTGTGATTACAGCATTTGTGGGGCTTTGTTATGCTGTTGCAGACCTCTTTAATGCAATCGCCGTATTTATCAAGGCAGTCCTCGATGTCGCCGCCTCTCTCGTGCGAGCCGGGGCTGCAGTAGTTAAGACGTCGGTGGCCTTTTTGCCTTATGTGGTTTACGGGGCTCTGGCCGTGGGATTGGGCTACTTGGGTTGGGAAGTCTACAAGTACTGGAGGAAGAAATGAGGGGTATCGGGATAGGCCTTGCGGTTGGGGGTATCCTGGGAGGGGTCGCCGCCTGGTTTATCCAGCAGGCCCGTCTCAATGCCGCGGTCAACGAGGCGGCTAAATTTACCTGCGCGTCGCCAACGGCTGCGTGTCCGATGTTCGGGTTCCCTTTTCCGGGTTACCCGGGCGGTTTAC
This sequence comes from uncultured Alphaproteobacteria bacterium, assembly GCA_964605015.1. GTDB lineage: Bacteria > Pseudomonadota > Alphaproteobacteria > UBA9655 > UBA9655 > UBA9655. Next base: position 10,466 of record CAZSAH010000008.1, read on the forward strand.
CTTAATACCTTCTGAACCCTGGCCCAGACATAGCGTTCGCGACCTCGCGTGAGGCGATCTCCTCCGCGTACCTGAAGAGTTTTTCTGCGTCGGCTCTCGAACCCCCACCCTCGAATTTCTTGATCGTTTTTCCGCGCGACAGCAGGAAGATGGTGGGTGTGGAGGTGACGTTGAATCTGTCGGCGACCTCGGGAAGGCGCTCGCAGTCGACGGCGTAGGCGGGAACAGAGCGGTGGCGCTCGGCGGCGGCGTGAAAGACCGGAAGAAAATCTTCACACGAAGGACAGCCCTTCATACCGAAGAGAAGGATGAGAGCAGGATACTCGGTGATGCGTATTTCCATGGGGTCAAGCGCTTGCTTTGGGTGTAGTCCAGGTAGCGGTAGTCTCTTCTAGCTGCACGTACGCAACGAGAAAGTCGCAGTCGTCGCTACTAACTTTTTCTCCGTCTAAGTACATTTCAAGGCGCCGTGGAAAACCCTCTGCATCGCGCTCGATAACCTTCAATGCGACGACCCCGTAGCGCTCCCCTTGGATTTGGACACAGGCTGGACGCTGAGGGGGCATAGGTTACCTCTTCTTGCGACGGGCCCGCTTTTGGTACCTTGCCGCAGTTTGGCCAGCGCGCACGAACGGGTGGGCCTTGTGCTCCGAGTTCACGCAGGCGTAGAGCCCGGTGATCTTGTTCAAGCCGCACTTCCAGCCAGGCATCTTGGCGACGGAGAGACAGACCTCGTTCCTCGCGCCGCGTTTGGAGCGCCCGCAGCGCTCGCTGCCCCGCGACCCCGCGACCTTGTTGAAGACCTTTTTTGCTGACTTCTTGAGGTTGGAAACTCGTCCGCGTGCCATGGAGAGATGCTACCTGAGGTTTTATCTCTTCGCGACGAAGTAGATCCCGGTCCCGAGCACGGCTGCGCCTGCGAGGATACCTAGCATCCCTCCCGTGGTGGAGTACCAGGGTGGCGACGTGACGACAACTGTACCGTTGGCGTTTGTGGTGATCTTGGGGCAGCCAAACCACCCGTTCGTTGCTTTGCAGGCGATGCTGAGGGCCGCGTCTTTGACCCAGCTGACCAATGCTGGGTCGACGGTGCCGTCAGGTTTGGCTGGGATAGCCGACGGCGCGAGGCAGGTGAAGATTCCTTCCTTGCCGGCGAAAGTGACGGTGCCCGCCGGACACTCGCAGTTGTTGAAGGGTTCCAGCCACGAGCTCGGGCACGGGTCCCCGAGGCCGCGGAGGAGCGTGCCCCAAGGCGCCGTGCGGACTTCCTTGACCGGGAAGCCGAAGTCCCCGCGGTCCATGACGATACCCCCGAGGGGAAAGTAGTCGCGCTCGTAAGCGTCTCCCAGCACCGTTCCCGGCGGGTAGTAGTGGGCTTCCTGCGAGACGGGGAAGCCGAGGCCCCCGGGGATCTGCAAGGTCTTCATGGAGGGATAGTACCTCGGGCCCGGCAGCTGGGCGAGAATGGGGGCATGGCGTTTTCGCTTGCCGTTACACTCACTGGTTACTACCCCGTCGATACACCTATGGAGGGGGGACCCAACGATTGCCGTGGACGCAAGCTGATCACGCTTCAGCAACACTTGTCGGATCCAGACACTTACCCTTATGTCTCGGTCGCGGGGGACTGCGATGCCTGGCCCGATGGTCAGAGAATTTCGTTACCCGATGTCCACCCTAATGCTGTTTTCAGAATTGTGGACACGGGTGGGCATTTTCACGGGGTCAACAAGGTTATTCGATACCAAGGCAGAGAACCTCTAGATGTGTGTTTGGACCCGGGAACAGGTTTCGGTGTAAAGCTCGCGACCGCTGTTTTTTACCCGGGTGATGATTGGGGAGGGCCTCTGTGCGCCGGCGCCAGCGTCTGCCACGGAGATGGTGCTATCAGTTTCGATACGGTTGCTGCCACGCCTGTTGGGGTAGCTGGGTACGATCGCCCCTCTGGCACGGTCTTCGTCGCGGGGGTGGTTGGGGTCATGCTCGCGACAGGTATCGTTCTGCTGGCTTAGTCGGGATTTGTGCTCCCCGCAGAGATTAGAACTGGTAAATGAAGCTCGTGGGACCGCTTGAGATGTATCCGGCCATTTTGGGAGTACCCTGAGGGATCTCGTGCAGCATGAGGCAGTCTTGGCACTTGCTTGGGGGGAGAGAACCGTTGACGCGTTTGCCAAGTGCAGCTCGGCGTGTTCCACGCCACACGTCTAGCAGATTCTCCTTGGCAGCGTCGCCGAGCCCCCCGCTCGAGACCACCAGGTTGTAGTCCCAGCAGCACGCGGCCACCTTGCCGTCGGCGTGCACTTGCATGTCTGTTGAGTAGTAGGAGCAGCCTTGAGCTCTGCGGGGGAGCGACCCCGTCTTGCCGACGGCATAGAGACCCCCGTTTGCGGCTGGTGTGTCTGACCAATCTACCGCGAGCGCATCGCAGAGAGTGCCAGCTCCGGGGATTAGCCGGTGGAACATTTCCCACGCTGCTTGAACTTCGTGTTCGTTCTTCTGGGTGCGTACGAACTTGATTTCGAGTGAGGTCCTGCCTCCGCTCGTTGAGCGTAAACGCACGAATTCGAGGATGTTTCCCAGTACTTTTTCGTAGGAGCACCGGACGCGGTGGGCCTCGTAGACTTCCTTGGTTGCACCGTCGAAGCCTACGCAGACCTTAGAGATGCCGGCCGTTAGGATTGCCTCTGAGGTCTGGGGGGATAGGTATTGACCGTTTGTGAGAAGGGTGGTGCGGGTGGCTAAGTCCAGGTGTTTCAGGATATGCAGGCGAGACAAAATCTTGGGGTCTTGGAGGCACTCACCGTTTGGGGAGTGGACGATATCGATGGGTTTTACTTCCCAGGCAGACACCTCCTCCATGATCTTGGTGTAGAGGTCGAGATTCATGATCGTCGCCGGCCGAAGCGCGCGGTCTACTTTGGAATCCCCCTCAAAGAGGGGGCAGAACGGGCAACGAGCGTTGCAGACGTTCGTTGTGTCGACGAGGAGGGTCGTTGGGAAGCTAGTCATACCTCAACCTCTGCGATTTGAACTTTTGGTGCATCCAATGTTCGTCTGTCTGTACGTGTTCAGCGCGAACCCACTTGGCGGTTCGTCCGGGTTCGTCCTCGCCGAACAGGTCTCCTCCTGTTTCGCTCCTGACAACGACACCCTCGCGCACCCCGCCATAAACAGAAGGAGAGTGTCCAAGCAGGTTGGTGAGGAGCTCGAGGTCCCTCTTATCCTTCAGAACCCCTCTGTGCAGTACGGGGACCGTTGGGAGATTTAACTTTGATGCTAACTCGCAGGTGGCGTCCCAGCACCACCAATCTGCGTGTTGAATAACTCCGATTACATGCGAGTACCCTGGCAGGCCGCCGTATTCGATCGAGTGCACGGCCCGGCAATACTCGACGAAAACCGTTGCGATCTCTGGGATGAGGTGTCGGATCTGTGCGTGTGTCGATTTCGCGATGTCGAAGCTAGGGTGCGTCGGCGGGCCGGAGTGCGACCGGGCGAAGATGCTTTCTCTCGAGTACGCGACGTTCGATCCGTCGAGCTTTTCGGTGATGATGATCTCCAGGCCCAAGAGACCACCGAGGTCGTCAAGCACCCGGTCGTCGCGTGTCTTTCCCGGCGACCAAGGAAGATGAAAAGTCCGAGGGTACTTCATGAGAACAGGACATCGTCCCCGTAGCCCGATGACACTATTCTGATTGTCGGGTTGCGCTTTTTGTACTCTTTCCAGCTGTAGCCGTGGGCGAGGATTGTTTTCACGGCTGCCGACCTCCCCTGGTTGTGAGCGATGGCCAAGTAGGCGGACATGTCTGTGGGGTCCGGGGCGTCTTTGGGCAAACCCATTTTCTCCATCGCTTCGCGCACCGGCTGGCGGTTGCGGGCCGCGAGGAGGGACATGCAGAGCATGGCGTTGGGGAGCTCGAGGAGTAAAAAGGGTGAACCGTTGGAGGGTGGAGGTAAAGTGCTGAGGAACTCTTGCTCACTGATTTGGAATATGCCCCAGCTCTGGAATCTGTGTCCAGTCGCGTCCGGGGCTTCCGTGTCTCGTTCGTTGAGCGCGAAGTTGCTCTCATGCTGTGCTGTTCCAAGGAAGTACTTAAGAGGCGCAAGATAACCAGGACGGTTTAGAGTTAACCACTCCTTTTCGATGTCCCCAACACTCGCCTTTTTAACATACAGGGAGCGTCTTTGTGACCAGGAGCCTTTTGAAGTTAGGTATTCTTCGACGCGGTGCACGGTGCTGGTCATCTTGCGCCCCGTTCGCCTTTTCGAGGGAAATTGAGACAGGCAAATTCTCCGAAGTAGTGACGTGCCGCTTCGTCGTATGCCAACGCGGCATTTTCAGGAGAGTTAAACAGCCCTAACTGAATAAGTTTGTAGTTGACCGTTATTCTGGCCGCCCAACGAGCATTACCTGTTCCCTTGTTTACACCTTTAAAGCCGCTCTTGTTATTGGGACGAATACGACTATTAGCCAAATTTTGGCTGTGTGTAGCGAGCCGAAGATTGGATCTTCTGTTGTCCAACCTATTGCCGTTTTTGTGGTCTATTTCCAAGGTTGGAGATCCTAGTAAATCACGATGCATCGAAATGGTTCTACGATCCACTAAACAACGATAAGCTTCCCCGTTGGAGTTTTGTAACCAGTTAAACTGTTGTAAATATTCGGCGTCTTCTTGATCAGCTATCGCGAATAATCCTACATCCAGAGGAATGAGAACGTAACCCTCTGAGTTAAAAGATAAAGGGCTTCTCTGTTTTCTCTTCATTTTTAAACAAATGCCGAATGATCGGGGTCTTCTGGAGAGAGCAAGTACTCCAAGTTCCTGTTAATGATATTAAATTGACATCTATCGCATGACCTAGCGTTAAACTTGAGCATGTCGTTGGCGCGTTCTTGTGTCATCCAGAAGTCCTTGAAGCGTTGCTCCTTGATCGAGCCTACGAGGCCATGCTCGTTGTACGCCGTAGAACAACACCTGTAAACGTTGAGGTCCGCCCCGATGTAGGTCGTGAACATCTGGTAGCCACAGGTGTCGTAGTCAGGAGCCTTCTGCTTCAGGTCCGCGGTCTTTTCGCCGAAGCGGTTGTAGACCGTAAAGGTATCCGTGTTGAGTTTTTCGGCCTCGCGGCACAGCGCCGCACATTCCGCGTGGAAGCCGTCGAACAACCTTTCGTCGTCGGCCGAGAACTGCGCCGAGATCCTGATGTTGTCCGCGCCGAGGTCGCGGGCAAGCAATGCCGCGGCGCCGGCCTCGCGCCAGTTGTCGGGCGTCACGACGAAGCCAACGCCGATGACGGGGCCCTTGCCGTCGGCGACGTCCCGTGCCTCGCGCAGGCGCCGGACGGCCGCGAGCGCGGCCTGGAAGTGGGCGGACGGGACGTTGCGCACGCGGCAGTAGGTCTCCTCGCGCGCGGCGTCGAGGGAGAAACGGATCCACTTGAGGTAGAGGAGGTCCTTTCTCCACTCGTCAAAACGTTTGCCGACGTTTACGCCGTTGGTGACGAGGGAAGTGGCGATGCCCTTGGAATTCGCCAGCGCGAGCGAGAAAATAAAGTCGGGGTGCACCGTCGGCTCGCCGCCACCCGTAAACTGGATCCCCGACACGCCCATCGCGGCGCAGTCGTCGACGATCTCCTTGATCTTCTTCCACGGGATCATCCGGTTGGGGTTGTAGTTGCGCTCGGGGTGCTCCGTGTCGCGGCGCAGGCCGACACCGGAGGGCTTGATCTCGAAGAACATCTGCGAGGAGGTGTAGGATGGGTCACGGTACGCGCAGAAGTTGCAATTTTTCACATGCACGCCGCTCAACCCGGCGAAGTAGTTGTGCGTCGAGGTCTCCATGTTGTATACCGTTTCGTCGGTAACCTCGCGGTGCTCGACGGCTGTTACGAGGAGTGGAGCGTGGCCGCGGACGGACGAGAGGTAGTTCCCGGCCCGAACGTCGCCGGCCTTTTTCCACCCTCCGCTTGCCCCCTCTATCGTCCAGACTAAGTGGTCGTCGGTGAGAAGCAGGTCATCCGGTGGCAGGTTGTTTCGCTTGTGGGTCGTGATTCTCACGAGGGTGCCCGTGAAGGAACGGCTCATCTTGCCGGCAACCACTGATTCGACGATCCGCCCGTCATCGACGCCGGCCACGATGTCTCCCGTGCTCACCCTCTGGATGGCCCGCAGATCCCCGTTGGGGAGCCAGATCGGCGTGTTGAACGGGAAGCAAGCCTGATTGCACAGGTCGCTCAGGATGATTTGCACGTGCGCCGGGCGCGCGGGCCTTCCTTCGCGCGCCGCCTGGACAATGTCGAGGTGCCGGACGGCTTTGAGGGGGCTATAGGCTTTGTCGTCGCGTTTGGTCACTTTAGAGGCCTCTTCTGATTTTTTCGACACGTAGAACGGATGTCCAACCCAGGAGACCTTGGTGCTTGGGGAGGTGCTTCTCTAAGAACATCAAGGCCCTCTCCACGTGGTCGTCGGTCATCTTGTGGAGGGGGATCTTTACCCCCTTCCTGGTTTCCCAAACCCAGTCGCACCATCGCTCTCTCACTGTACGTCCCTTGTGATGATTCCCTTTCGCTTTATCCTGAGCTCGGTGAAGTCCAGAGGTAGTGTTGGTCCCCACTTTAGTCGATGACCAAGGCGTTCGAGTTTGGAGCCTAGCCAGAAGCGAAAACGCCAATACCAGAGCTTAATCACAAGGCCTCCAACATGTCCTTAATATCCTCCCCAACAACTTCTGGTGTCCAGAAGTTTTTGTAGGTTTCGCGGGCTTTAATCTGTAGCGAGCGGGTGTTCTCTGGGCTCTTTTCCAGGCGCTTAACGAAGGAGAGCAGCTCTTCCTTGTTGTGGATGGATAGCAAACTCAAAAAACTTGGGACTTTGATCAGCTCGCTTGGTTTTAGAGAAGCTTTGAACTCGCGTCTTAGAGACACCATGGGCGCCAGACCCAAGGCGCAATTCTCAATCGTATTCACGCTGAACGATCCACGTAAGTGGTCGAAGCCTGCTGAGCACCTTGCTTTGCGCCGCATGACTTCCTCGTGAGGCCTGCCGGTGATGAGCTCGGAGACTGCACCCGTGTTCCTGCACACCTCCAGAAAGGTACTTGTGTGGCAGTTACCAGGGTCCGTGGGTGCGTGTGCGATCACCAAAGGGTCATCGTCCGCCCGGAGAGGCGCCTGCAGGGGAAAGGGATCGCGAACGGCTGGGGGCACGTACTCGGCTTCCAGCCAGTGCACGTAGTCTAGTGTTGTGGCCCAAAGCTTGTGGCCTCGTCCGCGCCAATAGGCCGCGTACGAATGGGCGTTAGCCGCCGCGTTGCGGCTACCGTGGAAAAGGGAGACGTGTACGCCCTTAGGGTCGAGATCTACCCACTCTGGGCTTAAGGCTCCATCCAAGAAGGTGGGGCAGAGGTCGGTGTAGGACCAAGGCTGCCCGATGCCCGGGTTGAAAATCGTGACATCGACGTCGCGGGCGAATGAGCGCAGTTCTTCGAGGTCGCCCCTCTTCCCGGGTCCTCGCAGGATCCAGTCGGGATCAACAGGGAACCCGTACAGATCAAGGACTGCGAGGCGGTAGTCGACGCCGAGTGCGCGGAGCGCGGCGCGGTGTCCCGTGAGAACGCCCGCAGGGTCGAATTCGGCTAGAGCCAGAACTTTCACTTTTTCCTCGAGGGATAACCAAGACTTCTACCGTATTCCTGGAAGAGAGATGAGGCTCTAGAAGCTCTAGATTCAGAACGGTACTTAATTAAAGTAGCCAGCAACAGATTACTCACGATGATGCTCATGGCGATGGGCCACCGAGGGCCTGCTAGCCAACAGAGGCAAACCAGTGAGCCCGCCCAAGCACTAAAGTAGAGCAAACTGAAAAAGGTTCTCATTTTTTCCCCACCGGACATTTGGTTTGGGACGACAGAACGACGACTGGTACCACGACGGTTTCAAAGAAGAGCACGACGTTACGTGTGCTTGTTCTATAAAGCAGGTTGAAATCCTCTGGTTCCGATATCCCAATGCAGGGACCGAAGGAAGTGCTCGATTCACAAGCTAGCAACAGCGTGACGAGCAGCGCTGTGAACAACTTCATTTCACACTCCTTTCACCCCACCAGCTACATGTTTCGGCCCAGGTGTTTGTGGCCTCTTCGAGTACCCAGTACGGATACAGCTCGTCACGCTGCAGTTTGTTAAAGTCCTCGTGTGTGACCGTTAACCACTCGAGGATCATGTCGCCGTGTTCACTATACCGCCTCAACCTAACCTGGTAAAGGTTAACGCACTGAGGTCTGCGAGGATAAGGCAAGACGGCTGTTTTCCCCGTTTCGACCTCGTAGACTGTTTCAGGCCGCTCGATTTCAATAAACCTTTTCGAGTGGATGAGTATTTGCTGGTCATAGCTGCAGCCCGGGCACCAAGTGAGAAACCAAAGGAGCAGGTTTGCGATCACGGCAACATCTTCACCGCCCAGAGGGCGTTTCCAATGTTTCCTCGCCCGTAATCGAAGTCTTTCCAGACGGAGACCTCGTAACCTCGGGCTTCAAACTCCGACGCCTCCCAACCGGACAAGTGTTCCATCCAGGGGTTGTAGCTGTCCGGGGGTTGGTGTTGAAAACCCGAGGGCGTGAAGATGATGACCTTTTTGTGTGCGTACCAGCGTTCAAAAAGGTCGAGGGTTTCGAAGGCCTCGGGTTTGGTCAAGTGTTCGATGACGTCGAGGCACATCACGGCGTCGTATCGAGACAGTCCGCCGTCCCTAAGAATCTCGGGTAGCTTCCCGCAGACCTTGGTGTCGGAAATGACTTCCTTGAGGGAGGCCGCGTGGGCGTCGACTGCACAGATCCCTTTACAGAATTTGCGCCACGATTGGAGACGGAGGAGATATTTTCCTACACCGCAACCCGCGTCTAGGAGGCTGTCACAGCCCTCGAGCTCGTGGAATACGTGGTGTAGAACGGCATCTTCACCAGCTCGACCTTGTTCGTCGGGATAGGGGATGTATTTCACTTGGTCTTCTCCCAACGGTCCACCAGGGAGTGTAGATGGTTTGCGATGTTTTGGACGACGGCGTTGGCTCTTTCCGAAGCTATCGTGCCTTGTTCGATTTCGGTGGCTTCAGCATCGTCCGCGGCCTCACGATCGATGGCTTGGTGCACGTGCGCGAGGAAGAGTGTGGCGGCGGCGACACTTGAAAAATGTTCCCAGGACACTTGCCAGCCGCCGCAGGTGCAAGTGTAGACACTTGAGGTCGCGATAATGTTGTGCTTGTCCGTCACTTGCTTCTCCTCTGGATAACGAGGACCGCGGCGGCGAGGTAGTTGATGGCGCCTAGTAGCTCCGCGACCGCGCGATCATCCGGTAGCCTGACGCTCTCGAGGGCCTTTTTGCAAGCCTGGAAGATGTCCCCATGGTTGGAGCCCATCCACTCGCAGAGCTGCACGATCTGCTGGTTTTCGAAGTATTCGTTCTTACCTGCGTGCCGCTCCTTGCCCTTTCCGGCCGAAGCTTGGTTGTAAGCGGCGTCGAGGACCGAGCGGAGGGAGGCGTAGGGGGCTTGTTCGTCTCTCTTTCGAGCAAAACACTCTTGGCAGGCGTGTTCGTACAAGATGTGCCTGGGACAGCTCAAACTTTCATTCCCGCTCATTTTAACCCTTCTGTGAACAGCTCCCAGGTGCGCGGGAAGCTTTCCTTAACCAGTTCGCCAACGGCGTTAGCATAACTACGGATTTCCCACTGAGCCGACGGCGCCATACGTAGCGTCAGGAACGCGAGCCAACCACGCAGGTTGCTCGTTGCGCGCATCCGTGAGTAGCGCCCGACTGGGAGATGGACGCGAGCTAGTTCCTTGGGGATGCCGGCCCGGAGGGCCCATTGATAGGCCTGCTCAGCGCGTTCGTAGACCGTTGCGAGCGCGTGTTGAAATTGAATAGCATCTTCGCGTGAGAGAACGGCCGCATCTTTGATCGTCCCGGCCTGCTTGTTCTTCCCGTCCGAGCCCATCATCAGACGCTCGATTGACGGAATGTAGTTGACGTCGGGAAGGGGGGTGTACCTGGCGCTCATCTCGTTGTACCCGAATGGCACGCGATGCCGATGCCACTCACGAAAAACGAAAATCGGCGCCTGGACCTCGATGGTCATGCCAGCCATCTCGAACGGAGTGTGGTGCTTGTTCTCCCAAAGGAAGCGGAGAAGCTTTTCGTCGCCGACGACCTTGCCCTCCCCCTTACACGTGGGGCAAGGTTCGTCACCTAGACGGGGGCCCTTGTAGTAGCCGTTCCCGCCGCAAGGCTCACAGGGTCCGCCCCACCCTTGAAAGCCCTTGCCGGTGCTCATGCGCGCGGCCTCTACGATCCGCTCGTCAGAGCCCCACACGTCGATGAGTTCGAGGTAACCGAAATCCAAAACAGCTTTTCGCCCGCTCATATCTCACTTTTTGCGCGCTTGCGCAGTTTCTCGGCGATCCTGTCACAGGCGTAGCTGGCTTCTACCGAATCAGCCCAGCCTCCAATTTCGTCGGCGATTTGGGCCGCTTCCTCAAAGGCGGCTCTTGTGGCTTCCCGGCAGCACCTCCGCCCAGGGCAGGGCAGGTGGTCTCGGAAGTCCTCGGCGTCCATGAAAGTTTTTCCGCAGGTGCACAGCTGAGTCATCGTGATGACCACCTTCCCCTGATGGCGTTGTCTTCCACGTCACGCCTTGCACGCTTTGCAGGGTCCGCTGCGATCTGGTTCGTCAGGTTTGCTGGGCGTTCGCGACGGGAACCCAAGATCTCCTCGATCCCGTACCAGAGGTGTTTGTTCCCGGCCCGGCAGAAGAATTCCCAGTCTTGGCTGTAGCGGTAATTAGGGTCGAAGGTGCCAACCTGCTTGAAGATCGATTTGTGCACCATGACCGTAGAGCCGTTGATGGCGCAGCCTTGGGACAGAATGCTCATCTGCTCGTTGATGTCCTTCCAAGAGGCCAGCTGGCTGTAGAGTGCCATTCCCTCGCTTCCGTCCTGGAATACCTGGTAGCGGTGGAAAGAGAGCAGCCCCCCGCAGTCCTTGAGGTAGGCGAGCTGGGTCTCGACCTTGCGGGGATCGAGGAGGTCGTCCGACGAGAGCCAGCAGAACCAATCCGTGCGCATGGCCGCGATGCCGGTGTTGAGCGCGTCGGCAATCCCCATGTTTTTGTCATGGTGTATGAGCCTCACGTTTTCCGGCCACCTTTCGTTCGGGATACGAGGCTCGGACCCGTCATCCACTACGACTACCTCTACGGGCACGGTTTGGTAGGAGGCCGAGAAGACGGCCGCGCGGAGGGCTTTGATTTCCTGGTTGTATGCTGGGATGATGATAGAGGCCACGGCCTCCGACCCGGATTTGAGCTCGGGTCTGGGTGACCAGCGCTCCAGCTGGAAGGGCCGGTTACGCTCGGCGAACGCCGCGTTGACCACGACCTCGCCGACGTGCCCAATCTCGAGCCCGCAATCCACGTGGACCTTGTAGCCGCACTCGGTTGCCCTCAAGCAGAACGAGAAGTCCTCACTGATCCCGCGCATCTTCTGCCACCACGAGGCTTCGCCATGCTTCACGGTGATCGCCTCGAAAACCTCCCTCTTAACGAGGAGGAAGCCGGCCCCTGTGAGGTCTACCTCGACGAGCTTTCCCTTTGGGTAGTGGTACATGAACCCCCAACCCTCGCGGTCTTCATGTTTCTTCATGAGAACGGGGGCGTAGGGTGGACGACGGTTGTGGCAGAGGCCCCCAACGATCGGCAAGTCGTGGTCGAGGAGACGTTTCAAGGAATGAGGCGGAAACTGCATATCATCGTCGACGAAAAGAAGGTGTGTCACTTTGGGCTCGGAGCGCAGGGCCTCGTCGGTTAGAAATGTCCTGGCTTCGACAATCGGGAAGGTGTGCACGTCGAGGGTATGCGTCGCACCGTTGTTCCCGAAGATGGGCTGGAGGGAGCTGGGCTTTTGCAGCTGGTTGTAAGAGCGCCAGAAGTGAATCGAGATCTTGTCGTAGACCGGGACGCAGATGGCGACGCAAGGGATGAAGGTGTTTTCAGACATCAAGCTGCTCTCTGGTTGGGGTTCGGATAGTGGCAAGCATGCCGACGACGGACTTGAACGGGCCTGCCTTTGGGGCTGCCTTTGAGCGCGCCTTCGGCTTCTATAAGCCAACGTGTTTCAGGTTCCTCGTCGAGAGGTACGTTTTGACCGCTGGGCGAGGATACCCAAACGATTCTGGCCTCACAGAATTTGCAGTACGACGAGGTCACAAATACACCTCCCGCAAAGATTAGAAATAAGAGGCGTCAAGGGCAGCGTTTCCGCCGCCCTTGACGCCAATGCCCGATAGCGTCGTTTCTGTTCGAGTGTTCGGAGCCACCACACCGGGGTAGCGGGGCGCGTATACCTTGGTGCGAGACCCGGCCGCGCTCCTGCACGACGCCTTCACACATGTAACCAGGTCTCTTGGTGAACGAATCAAGGAATCGCGTCTTTTCTGGACATTACGTGTTCGGCGGTGGCAATGACAAGGGTCGCGAGATCCAGCCGTAGTGCTGTCGCAAACTGCATTGCGTAGATGACGACGTCTGCGAGCGCGTCAGCGGCGGCGAGGCGGTAGGCCTTCTCGTCAGTCAAGCCCCTAATTTTTTGTACGTGCTTGAGAACTGCGTGGCAGAGCTCACCGGCTTCTTCAGCGACGCCGAGGGCGAGCTGCGTGTGGGGCACGGCCCCGAAGTGTTTGTTTTGCCACCTCGAAAGTACAAATTGTGTGTAAGAGATGGTTGTCTGTGATCCCCAATCCGATCTCTCGAAAGCCTGCCTCGCGAGGAGGTGTGCTTTTTCTTCTGGAGTTTCGGTCACATCTCCACCCATGTAACTACCTGCCCTTCTTCGATTGGTAGGGACATTACGACTGCGGCACGGAGCCAGCCCGGGCTGCAGGTTGGGTCTTCGTCCGCAAATTTCTTCAAAGCTGCAAGAGCGGACTTTTCGTCGGACGCCACGACGATCGCGAGCCGGCCGGAGTGCCCGATGCCCGGGATGTCGGGATCTACGCGAAGGTCGTTTGATTGAATGATGAACTTGTAGATCTTCATCGAATTTTCGCCGGCTTCCTCTGAAGAGCTCGGTGCAGAAACCCTCGCAGGAACGCCTGCCAAGGCACGTCTAGCTGGCCCGCTCGACGTTTAAGTTCCCGAACGTCCGAGGTCCAGAGACGTACGTGGGCTTCGGTTTTGGGACGTTTTTTCACTCGGCCTTCGCCCGCCGTCCCCGCCGAGCAGCCTTACCCATGCATCCTTCGAGGCTGTTCTTGTAGGAGGCTTGGGGTTCCAGTTTAGAGACCCAGGTCCCGGTTTCTGGGTGGTTGGACAATCCCGCGAGCACCTGGTGTCGAACGTGCTCTTTGTAGCGGACCTTCTTGACGTGGGTTCTCATAGATTTGGTTCCTCGCGGTCCCGTTTGGGACCGACTTAAAAGGTATCTCTTCTTTGCGTGGAAGGTCAAGGAGAAAGATCCTGGGGCCTCAACTGGAGGATTCCCATGGCCATCACCCTTCGTTTTCAGTCCAAGGCTGCACAGATCTCTCAGGCGGGCACCACCTTCAACCATGGTCTCGGGCCGGCGATGGCTCTCGTTGGCGCCACCACGCCCGATGAGTACGGTCTCGTCCTCGTGGGTCCGACCCCGGGTGCCGTTGCGCTCTACGTCGTCGGTACGCCGACCTCGACGTCGATCATCGTCGCAGCCTCCGGTGCGACGGGCACCGGCTCGGTGTTCGCGTCGGTCAACCACACGCTCATCAAGTAGGCCGCCGTGTGGGGCCAGGAGACGAGTACCAAGCACAGGCTCCCGGGTAAGCCGGTGCCCGTCGTCAAGGACACCAAGAAGCAGGAGGAGGGTTCTGCGTCTTGGCTTCCGGTAGGCCCTTCGGGTGTAGGCCCACAGATCGACTTCAACAAGGTCAGGCACGCCGGGGGACTGAATTTGGCTGCAGCCGGGGATGAAGCTTTCTTCCTTCTGCAGGCGTCCCTCAACCGCTGGGCAAGTTGGTTGAAGGTCACCCCTTTGAAGATTGACGGCATCATCGGGAACAAGACCTTCACTTTTCTCCGGCAGGTGGTGGCCGGTTTTGTCCCCGAGCTGTTCTCCTTCTATTTCGGCACCGCCTCGCCGCGGTCCGGGGCAGAGGTCTCAGCGTCCCTGGCTTCTATGACGGTCGACAAGCTCGACGCTGCCGCCAATGCGATGCAGATTGAGGGCGCGGCGCCCCCCGCAAAGAAGGTCGTCGAGGCTGCCGTTGTGACCGCTACGGCCGGTTGCCCCACGTGCGCACCGCTCGCAACCGCCGTGGTTGGCGGGGGAGCGAGTCTCCCCACGCTTTGGTGGGTGCTTGCTGTTGGGGGTGCCTTGCTCCTAGGCGCGGGTGCCTACTACAAGTGGGTGAGATGAGATGCCGTCGTCTCTTGAGTTTGCGTTGGTGCAAGCTGTCGCCGAGTTGCAGCAAGCACTCAACCGCTGGGCTCTAGGTCTGGGTGTTCAAACGCTCGAGGTCACCGGGCGGTTCGACAAGAAGACGAGCGACTATCTCCTGCAGATCGTCGTGGCCTATTTGCCTTCGTCCTACGAGGGCATTTTGGGTTGGGCTAACCTAGACGCTCAAGGAAGAATCAATGCCGTGAGGTCCGTCACGGCCGATCTCAACGCCGCCGCCGACGAGGCCCTTCGCGATACCGGGACCGAAATCGTCTTCGTCAACCCTGACGAGGGTACCGTCGTTTACGTTGAGGACGCCGTAGAGGAGAAGAACCAGGAGCTCGAAGCGTTGGGCCTGGTGACCATCGCCTCAAAGGTCGTTGGGGGCGGGGGTTTTCCTTGGGCTTGGGTTGCTGCCGGTTCGATCATCGCGGTTGGGGGAGCCTTCGTGGTCTACTGGACGAAGAGGAGGTAGCATGCGGAGGGTCGCCAGACAGATTCAGCCGTTCGGTGGTCTTGGGTGGCCGGACGCGACGGGTTGCCCTCCCGGTTACACCAGGTACGATAGCTATTCTGCGTGTACGCCCACGGATACGTCTGATTTTGAGCACTATGATTTAATCGAGAACAATCCGGCCCCGACCTCTTGCCCAGCAGATTTCAAGCTCGAAAACGTCTATCTCAGGAGTGGTAAGGCTGCAGTGGCGTGTGTGTACAAGCCGAAGGTGGAGCCCATTTGTCCTCCTCCACCGGCTTGTTGCCCTGTGGGTCAGAAGATGTCGTCGACCGGGAGCTGCTATTTCCCGTGCAGGGTGACCGAGGGCGTCGACAAGTACGGCAACTGCGTCACGACCGTGAACGGCCTCATGTGCCCCTCGGGACAGCTTTGGGACACTGTCTCTAAGGCTTGTGTGCCACCTCCGCCTTGCCCTACGTGTCCCACGTGCCCCACGTGTCCTACGTGCCCTCCCTCTGTCCCGTGTCCGACGTGTGGGTCCGGCTACGCCCTCAACACGGCGACGGGGCAGTGCGTTACCCTTTACCCTGCACCTCTTCCTCCGTGTCCGACGGGGCAGGCGCGCAATGCCGCTGGGCAATGCGTTACCATTTACCCTGCACCTCTTCCTCCGTGCCCGACGGGACAAGCACGTAACGCTGCCGGACAGTGTGTTACCATTTACCCCGCACCCTCACCTGCTCCAACGTGTGGCCCCGGCTCGGCTCTGAATACGACCACGGGGCAGTGCGTTCCCATTTACCCTGCACCTGTTCCTCTTCCCTCATGTCCAGAGGGACAACTTTGGGACACAGACACC
This sequence comes from uncultured Alphaproteobacteria bacterium, assembly GCA_964605015.1. Lineage (GTDB taxonomy): Bacteria > Pseudomonadota > Alphaproteobacteria > UBA9655 > UBA9655 > UBA9655. The sequence continues at coordinate 26,242 of CAZSAH010000008.1, forward strand.
AAGCAGTGCGTTATGCCAGAGGTGCCTGAACCCCCTCTTCCGTGGTTTTACGCTCTTCTCGGGGGCGCGGCGGCGGTCGCGGCCGTGGGCTTCGGGGCATTGTTAGCCGTTAGAGAGTAGTATCGGGGGATGCGCTGGTTTTTTGCGCTCCTCTTCACTCTCTCCTGCGATTTACCCTCCAAAGAAGATGTTGAAAAGGCCACGACCGATGCCGTCGGCCAATGTCGGCAGATCTTTGCCGAACAGGTGCCGGAGATAGCTACACAGGTGACGGCGTCGGCGCTCGCCGCGTGTACGGTCCTCGGGCAGGCGATTAACGATTCAGACGACCTTGTGGTTGTCACCAGGTACTACATCGTCAGCGAGGTGCTCACGGCGATGGGTTGCATGCAGGAGGGTGAGCACTGGAACTGCAGGGTAAACTGCAAGTGAGGGTCTGGGTTTTTCTCTTCTTACTCTCTTGTGCAAGAGGCCCAGCGCTACCTCCAACTCGGTGCCTCAAGGATCCCCCGCCCGTTTTTGATGTCGCCATTCATGTCTACCAGGAGTGTCCCGAGGGTGCGGTTTGCATCAAGAGGGAAGACATTGGCGAGCTCGGGGCCTCAATCGGGCGAGCTAGCGCTTGGATGCTCAAGGCGTGGCTAACATGCGGCCCTGAGTATAGGAGGATGTCCTCAGGCTTTGGCGAACCTGGAAATTTTGGAGAGAGCTACGAGGGCAAGATTGTGCCCGCGCGCTCGAGGGAGTAGTCTAAGCCAATGTCCGACGGGGTCAGCACTGGAAAAGTCGTCTGGATTGCCCTCTTGACGGGGGGCGCCGCTACGTTGGGGGGTTTTCTTATCAAAACCCTCTTGGATAGACGAGGGACGCAGGCCGATCACGTTCAGTTCTTAGGTCCCGTTGACCCTGGTCCGTCCTTAGATGTAGTAGACGTTGTGGCCCGCTACGGCGTAGACCTGCGCTCCCTGCGTGGGAGAGTAGACGGCATCGACGGGCGTGTATCATCTCTGGAGCGCCGCGTGGGTGTGTTGGAGAACGCAGGTCAAGGTCTCAGAGCTGCGTCAACACCTCCAGCCAATGGTCGGTCGTCCGGGCCCGCGCCCGGAAGGACAACGATGACCCCGTGGACGGGTCCCGAAGAACCAGATGCGGCAATCCGTAGGTTTCAGCTCCTGGAGTTAGACTAGGGAGAATCCTGCCCCGCGCGCGGCGATGGGGCCGCAGAAGGCAGGGAATCAGATGAGCAAGACGCAAACGTACGAAGTCGGGCAACACGTGGTCTTCGTGGATCCCAACGGGGTGCCGAGGCAAGCACTCGTCACCATCTGGTGGGGTCTCGAGTACTACAAAAGCAACGAGGGCGAACCGGGCTGTAACCTGATCGTCGTCTGCAAGGACGAGCAGAAGTCCGACTCCTACGGGCGGCAGACGGAGCACTTCACGTCGGTCGTCCACAGAGGTAAGCAGATTGCCCACGGTAACTACTGGTGTTGGCCCGATGAGTTGTAACATCTGAACCCGGAGCCAGGTCGGGCACCCTAAAGGCACCCGAGAAGGTCTCCACCGTCGCGCGGAGGGCAGGAAAAGATGCGTGGTCCACTCGTCGTCATGATCAACCCAAAGACCCTCGAGCTCGTCGAGATGTACAGCGAGCGGAGCAATTTCCGCCTGGGTTTTGCCGGGAAGCCCGAGAGCTGCGTGGGCGCCGCATACACTGCCGAGCTTCAGGATATTGGAGATTACTCGTATTTGCGTATCCACTCGCCTAGCCCGTGCCGAGGCAGAACCGATTTCCAGGGAGTGAATTCAGACTACCGGGGACAGGGTTACGGTGTGCTTCTCTACTGTGGTGTCGCGATCAGTGTTTACAAGGAGCACTCGGACGCCAGCGGTGTCTTTTCCAAAGAGGGGACGAGGTCCGGGGACGCCGACAACTTGTGGGAGGGCCTTGTTGCGAAGGGTCTCGCAGAGAACGTCGAGGGCGGTGAGGAGTACGAGACCGACGAGATTCAGCACTGTGAAAGCATCAGTGACAAGGAGATACGTAGACGAGGTCGTGATTGGCGTATCCAAGATGATGAGGTTTGTTCAACTGTGACCATTGAGACGGGTGATGAAGAAGGGGGAAATTTCCAGACGCTCGATGGTGCCGACCTCGTGGAAAAGGATTTCGTCCTGTGGGTAAAGGGTGCAAAGAAGGAGGAAACCCCTCCACCCGACCTCATCACCCGCGTAAAGGTCCACGATCGAGCCGCCGTCGAGAAGGTTATTTCTTTTCTACGTGACCGCTACGACGATCCCCGCCTCGTGCACGCATTCGTGGACCGGCCCGACGTTGCCGAAATTCTCGGGCAACAGAGCCTGCTCGGGCGCTCGAGACCTCTGCAAACACTCCCCCCGGTTTCCCGACGCACGAGGACCCTCGTGGAGTTGTTCAGCGACTTCGACTAGTATGGGGCCATGTCCAAGGCTCCCAACTGCAGGTTTGGTCGTGATCGTCGGTTCAAGCACAAGGTGCGTTGCCGTAAGACGCCCTCGCGTCTGAAGAGGGGCTCCAGCCCCGCGGCGACGATGTCTTTGGAAGGTCATCGCCGTCGTCGCCGTCGGCGCAGTCGCCGATAAAGCGCCCTCGTGGAGGCGATCGTCACCCTGGCGGCGGGGATTCTCGTCCTCGTCAGTGCCCTCGTACACAAGCTCACGGTGGGCTGGTTGAGGGGTATGCTTTTGCGTTTTGCATCTGAAGTTAAAGACGCTGTCGCCGACGTTTCCAGGGTGTACGTCGACGAGGTCCGTAAGGCAAGCGCCGACGGTGTTCTTACGTTGGAGGAAAAAGCCAACGCCAAGAAGATGGCCATTGCTGCTGTGAAACTGAACTTTGGAATCCAAGGTCTCAAGCGGTTGGTCAGGATTTTAGGTGTTACCGATGTTGATGGCTGGCTCGGCGGACATGTGGACGTTGAAGTCGCCGTCCAGAAGGCGACCAAAACATGAGCGAGCGCGACACCGAAACCCCGGTACCCGAACCGATTCCGACAGAGCATACTGGTAGCGTCGGTGTACTGCGTGAACGTGTTGCGATACTCGAGAGAGCCGACAGCGAGAAGGAGCGCCGCCTTCGCGAGGGTTCGCGCACGTTTGGCGATCTCCGTGACGGATACGCCGAGCTCCGTGACTCCATCGCCGCCATCACGGCCACGTGGGGTAACTCGCTCCGTGAGGTCGAAGCCAAGGCCGCCGTCGCCGCCGAGACCGCGGCCGCTCGAGCGACGGCCGCCGCCGAGAAGTTGCTCACCGAGATCAAGGCCGAGGTCGCCGAGCTCAAACCGCGGGCGCCGAGCAAGCTCACCCTCCTCGGCTCGCTCTTCGGGATCGTTGTCTTCGTCGGCGGGCTCGTCTGGGCCGCGAGCCGTTACCCCGAAAGGGGAGAGTTTCAGAGGCTGAGCGACAAGCTCAACCAGACGGAAATTACTGAACATGACTTGGCCCGTGACCTTACCGATGCGCGAGAGCGTTTACGCGCGATTGAGGGGCACAAACCGTGAGTATTTTGCTCGACGAGCGTGTTACGTTGCTCGAGATGCGTCTGGAGTATCTCGAAGAAATTAGTGCTGCCGGGCAAAAACAAATTCGTAGACTTACCGACTACGTGCAAGCGTTGGAAATTCGTGCGCACGAAGTTGAGAAGCAGCTCGCTGAGCACATCAAGATTGTTGAAACGGGCCTCGCACGCCACACAGCGACGTGTCCAAATTCGAGCAAGGAGCCAACATGATCACCGTACTCCTCATCCTCGTCCTCGCAGCATTTGTTTGCGTCATTGCTGCCGCGGTGTGGTCCCGCGTCCCGCTGTGGGTCGCCGTCGTTCTGCTCTGTATGGTGGAACTCCTCCGCGTGCTACCGGTGGGACGATGAGCCCCCGCCGCCTCGCGCTCGCCCTAGCGTTGCTCGCCGCTTGCGCCGCCGGCCGGCAGGAGATCCTGTCGCGCACGATGGCTGGTTTGGGTGCCGCCGAAAAAGCCTTCGTGGCCTACGACGCTAAGCAACAAGAGGCTATCGTGGCGTCGGCGACGTCTAGGGAGGATGGTGCTGCCAAGCTCTTGGCTTGGCGTGCTCGAAGAGACAGGGTTGCGGCGACGTTTGTGACTGCGTACGGTGCTCTCGCGGTTGCAAGTCTAGATCTGACCGATGAGGCGTTGACAGCGGCGGGCCGAACGACGGCCGCGGTTTTGGCTGCGCTGAGAAATTTAGGTGTCCTATGATAGAAACCGTCATCGAGCTCGTTCAGTTTGCCCTCGCGGCCGTGCGCAAGATTTCTCATGCGCAGGCCTTGGCTACGGCTGCCGACGCCGTCGAGGCAATTCGACAGGTCTACAAGGCGGTAGACGCAGCTGTTGCCGGTAACGTTACGCCTGAAGAAGCGCGGACCGCCATCGCCCAGCTCCTCGCCGACCTCAAGGCCAACGACGCCGCCGCCGACGCTGCCCTCGCTGTGAAGTTTCCAGCTTGACAGTCTCACCATTAACCCATTAAACTTGGGTTATGCGACGTTGTAATCTCTGCGGGGTCGAGCAAGGATCCCGATAGTGCGCAAGACAAGCGAGCCCGGCTACCACTTCCTTTCTTTCACGGACAAAGAAAAGTACATCCGAGACCGTCTGCCTCCTCGCACGATTGTGCGTTGCAGTTGCGGCGTTAAGGTGCTCGAGGAGCAGCTTGAGGGTCACCGAGCACGAGGGGGCTGCAGGTGAGGACACCTTTTACCTTGACCAGGGCGTGGCTTTCCACCCTTGACGGTGCTCAGCCTTTGAAACGGAACATCGAAGAGATAGCCAAGAACATCTCAGAGGGGTTCCACCTGACGGCGTGGACGGATGCTGACGCCGTTTCCAAGGTTTTCCGCGCACACAGCTTTCCTTTCCCAATCGATTGGGGGCCGCCCCTCTTCTCAAGGGGGCAGCTGTGAGCAAGCGCGTCGCCGTTACCGGAGGCAGAGATTTTAGGGACCGGAGTTACGTCTACACGGTCCTTGATCGCGTCCACCAAGCCTCCACCGTCTCCGTGCTCTTGGTTGGGGACGCCCGGGGGGCCGATACGCACGCACTTAACTGGGCTCTCGCCCGGGGCATACCCTTCCTCGTGTTCCGCGCCGATTGGAATAGTAAAGGTCTTGCTGCTGGGCCCTTGCGCAACCAAGACATCATAGACACCGGTAGGCCGGACCTTGTCGTTTCTTTCCCGGGTGGGAGGGGGACGGCGGACATGCTCAATAGGGCGCGTCGAGCGGGCATCGAGCTCCTGGTGACGGGAGGGACTAATTAAGATGGGTACCAAAAACAAGCCAGGGGAGTTTGATTGTCTTCAGAACGCTGAACCGGACGAGCCCTTCTTCGTGCTCCTCGGTCGCGACCCGATGGCTCCACTCCTCGTCCGCGTGTGGGTGGTGCTGCGTGAGCTTGTTGGTGAGAACCCAGACAAGTTGGCCGAGGCTGTTAGGTGTGCCGAAGACCTGGAAGCGTGGGCCCGCAAGCTCGGCAAAGGCGACAACATCAAGGAAGTGGGAAAGAACTTCGCCGGCACGGTAGAACAGCTGGCGCCCCTATTGGTCAAGGCAAGTAAGAGATAACCAATGGAAGACCCCAAGCCCAAAGTACACAAGAGGTCTAGACAAGGAACGGCAAGTTGCGGGTGCCCGGCCCTTCAAAAAGACATTACCGATAACCTGGAAGATGTTAATTGCCGCACCTGCTGGGAAGTGATGGCGGGCCAGAGGAAGGGCCCGAAATCGTGATGCTGGGGGTTACCCTCGTCCGGGTGATCTGTAGGGTTCTTGGCCATCGCTGGGTGTCTGGGTCAAACGCTTTAGGCTGGAGAGCACTCTTTCCCGCAATTGTTGTATCTCAGCCCCAAATTTGTTTTCGCTGCGGCAAGAAGAAGGGGATCTGGGCAAAGTGATTCAAGATAAAAAACCTACGGGCTATGACGCAGATCTCAAGAGACGCGTCCAGGAACAGGCCACGGATCGCGAACGCGAGCCGGCAGCTCTCCCGGTAGACTCCAATGGTTGGCCCACCAAGGACACCTCCCTCTCAGTACACCAGCGTGAGGCAGAAAACGTGGCCAAGAGGTTGGGGCACAACCTGACCTCGTGGTTGTGGCGTAAAGACCTGGGGATTATGCAGGCCAGGTGTTTGAAGTGCGCAGAGGTAGCTATGGTAAGGAAAAGAGCTTGGAGGGGATCCATCACCGGGGGCGCGGCCCTCGCATTGAGGTGTAGGTGAGCCACAAACCCGCTTGCGCTGAGCCCTGCTCTCTCCAAAACGAGTGCTCGTGTACGGTATCTGGTGGGCTGCAAAAAGTGATGACGCCCGATGTGTGGCGTCGGTATCACGGGTTCCCCGAGAAGAAGACACCTGCTTGGTTGTTTCCTAAATTCTACTCGCCGACCGGCAATCTTTTGTCCGACCAGTGGGCCGAGTATCTCGGTTACGTGACTCTTGAGGGTGTTGTTCAGACCGCCAGATTTTTGCTCGAGTTGCGAGAAAGCAGGGTGATACAATCAATAGTGTGAGCGGTGAGGTAATCTCTGCGGGGTCGACGCCTTGGTATTCGGAGGGTCTGAACCATGTCTGCTAAGCTGTTCCTCGCTTAGCCAGCGCCCCCGGGGTATTCTCTCCTCGTGACTTACTGCGAGGAAAAACTGCGCTCGAAGAAGCATTTTGACAAGCGCAGCTTCCGCTGGCTGAAGTCCGGGAAAGCCCGGATCCTCATCGGTTGCCCCAAGGGCAGCTGGAAGAACGGCCGCTGCACCATCGGCACGCGTACGCGAGCCGTACTCCACAGGCTCCGCGGTCGACGTTGCGCACCGGGACAGAGGAGGATCGTCAAGTGAAGCCGTGTTTGTGCGACGGGACCTGTGACAGCTGCTCCTCATTGGGGGAGCTCCCTCCTGATTACCAACAGCCTGACGTCTCCTGGGTCTTCTGGAGGTGGGTGGCGATGGCGGGGGCAACCGTCCTCACGGTTGGCGTTGTTGTGGCAGCCGTCTGGGCCGAAAAGGCAAGGAGCAAGTAGGTGAAACTCTTTGGGTCTTCCAAACTGGGGCTGTCAGACTACCTCGCATTTCTGCAAGCACTGCCACCGGAGCACCGAGTACTGCAGCCCATTGGTGAACAAAACTACTTCGGGGACACCTACTCGTGCGGCGGAGCCACAACCACTCAAGCAGGAACGGCCAGGGACCACGATGCCCTTCCATCCCCAACGGTGCTCGAGGGCACTTATCTGGTGATCCCTGAGGCCAGTTGGGCGGCTTTTAACGCCGCATGGTCCGACGTTCAAAACCAGCTTAGTACTGAAGCCGGTAATCAGGCAGAAGCGTCCTTCGGGACACAGTCTATTTGCACGGGGACGGCCGATCAACAAATCGATTTCCTCACTTGGTTCATCCCTCAGATCCGCTCTTACACCTGGCTCTACTGGCTTGGGGCGGCTGCTGGAGCAGCATTCGTCGGGGGTCTGGTTTGGTCGACAACCAAGACCGGAGGACGTCGCCGGTGAGCCGTACCCGAGGACACCGAGACCGTTGTGGCAAGCGCCGGCACGGTCAACCCAAACTAGGCTATATGGGGCATGCTCGGGGGAAGTGCGTCCCGCGCTGCACGAGCGTCGGATCAGGCGCAATGAGTGTTCGGAAGCCCTCGCCGAGTTCGACCGCAACCTCTTCGATGCTCCCTACGATCTCTTCGACTTCGGTGCCCCTGATGACTTCTTTGAGTAGTATCTAACCATGATTTTCCGTGAGGTGTCGGGGGCGCTCGGCGCCGTGACTCCAGGCCCGGGGGACATTCCGGTGCAGGGTGGGTACATACACACGAACCCCGACGGTAGCCAATGCTTCCTGAACGAGTTCCTAGGGAACCCGTACCCCGGGGGAGGCTTTTGCTTCCCGATCGAGACGTGTCCTCCAGGGTTTCACCACCCGTATACAGCTCCGCTTTCGTGCGAGGTTGACGAGGGGGGAAACCCCTGCGCCTACAGTGACCCTATGGCGCACAGGATGGCCTTTACGCCCCCTCACCCCCTCCAATGCTTCAGTGAGTACGGGACAGACATCCCGCCCTCCAGGAGCAAGCTCCCCGTGGGTTCGACGGTGGAGTGGCCCATTCCCTTCGTGGAGGGGAGCAGGGCACCCTACGATACCAAACTCGTTGGCACCGTCATGGACGGAGGGTTTATACGTTGGGGCAACCTCGACGAAATTACCTTTGATCGTCTCGTCAAATGGTCGACGGCAGCTTACCCCTCCGATGAAAAAGGCATCTGTCAAGCGGGGTATTGGCCGATGCCGGACCCCTCCAAGCCTTACGGCTACGGGCTCAATTTTGTCCCGTGCATGCCCCAGCAATGGCTTGATACGAACTTGGACGTGGGTGACGCAGAGCAGCCCTACGTCGATCTCTGGAGAAGGATTGTCGCCAGCTTGAAATCGCAAGGTCAAGCCGACCACGCCGCCAAGGTGGAGAGCGGGGAGCTCCCCTTCTTCCAGTCGATCACCAACGCCGGGCGATCGTACCTGAACGACTACAACGCGACCGTGGACGGCAAGACGGGGCGCGTTTACAACGACACCTTTTCGATGTACTACGGGTCGAAGACGGGCAACAAGGTTCAGATCCACAACCGCCCTTACTTTGACGGCGACTTCGATGTTATGAAATGGTTTACGAACCCGTTCGACGTCATCGGTGCAGTCGTCGAGGACGTCGTAGACATCGTCAAAGACTTCTCCTGTGGGCCAGCTGGCGACGCTCTCGCCAACGCTTATGGGCCTATCGCCGTAGCCGCACACAAGGCGCGTTGCGGGCAAACAACCCTTCCGGGAGGTTCCTTGGATTCGGGCTTCCCCACCTGGGGTTACTTCGCGGCCGGCGGGGCGTTGCTCTTGGGTCTGGGAGCTGTCGCCTTCTGGCCCCGCAAGAAAGGAAAAGGATAACAATGGGCACGGCAATCGGCGCGGCAATCGGAGCTGCTCTAGGCGTGGGTGTCGGCTACCTGCTCTTCAACAAGCAGTGTACATCTGCCCCTCCGTCTTCTCCCCCGGTTTCAGGGTTGGGGTGGGGACGCCTGCCGGCTACAGACAGTGGAAGCAGCGGTAGCTGGACAGTGTGCAAATCCTACAGCCAGCCTGGGACCAATATCCAATACACTGTTTGTTCGGCCGCCTGATAACAGGAGGTCGCGATGTCGGGATCCATGCTCGATCCCGCAGAGATTCGACCGGCACCTGCTCCGGATGCTTGTCCTCAACCCGAAGGGAAACGCACCAGCCAAAATCACTCAGTCGGGATCCATGCTCGAACATCCGGCAGCTGCTGTCGGGATCCATGCTCGACCCCGCAGAGATTGCAACAGCTCAGGATCCCTGCCGATGTGGCCGCGAGGAACAGGGTCGGGATCCATGCTCGACCCCGCAGAGATTGCAACCGTGACCTGCCGGCGCATGACGTACGCGGCGAGGCCGTCGGGATCCATGCTCGACCCCGCAGAGATTGCAACTCCCACGCCCTCGGAGTCTTGTACTTGTCGGGATCCATGCTCGATCCCGCAGAGATTGCAACCGCATTCCCGAATTTATCCGTGATCTTCAACGGATGCAGCGTCGTTTGCGAGCGGTGAGCTTACCACACGTTTCCGTGTTCTCCGCACAGACAATTTTTGTTTCTTCACCGACGACGCGAGCGGTTCCCCTGCCTTCGTCGGCACCGGAGCGCTCGCCAGACGGAGCAGGTTGCGCGCTGCGGTCCGGTCTTGGTCCTCTACGACACCACAGGCCGCGCACGTAATGTCCAAGGATGACCAGTCTTCAACTTCCATCCTCCGGTGATCGCACTCTGCACAATCCTGTGTCGTGAATGCAGGGTTCTGCTCAATGAGTGTTGCCCCGTACTTGGGTGCAATCCACGCCAGCTCGCGTCGCACGAGGGCCGGTGAGCAGCCATGCATCCTCATTGCCGCCACGCGACGCAAAGCTTGTTCTTCACCGGATGCACCTTCACGACGCCGAACGAGAGACGGCACTATCCCGGTGCGCTCGACTGAAATTACCCCGTACCGACGTGCAAGCTCTACCGCAAACTGACGCACACGACCTGCCACCTGCAGTGACTGACGGCGACGGTTGTTCGCTTCCCACGCCCAGAGGTGTCGATCGTGGTGCAACCATGCTTCCACCGCATGCCAGGCATCCTCATCACCCGACCAGCGACGATTCCTCCACACATCGACTAACCGAACGAAGTATCCCGTACGCTTCCACACGTGGAGCGTGGTTGTGGCCTCACGATACCAGTCGGGCACTCCCTTGGAATCTCGTAACATGTGCAACCGGAGTTGCACGTCGGCCCGGTTGCGGTCGCGAATAGACCGGAGATCGTCGGCCTTACTGTTTCTCGCGATCACGTCGGCGGGGATCCTGAGTTCACCCTCGGCCCCGTCACTGCCGTACCAGTAGGCGATCCGGATTCCGCGGTCGGGCATACGCCGCCAGCCGATGTCAAGGCCGCAAGCACCGCGGGTCACAGTAACAGCATTGGGGCTCGCAGAGGTTGCTTCATCCACGGTAACTTGCAGGGACCATCGCAGTTTGGGACCGCACCTCGACGCGGTGACCAGGACCCATTTCACTTGGCCGGAGCCCAGTGGGCGGTGAAGAAGCGCATGCAATCTCACCCAAACCGGTTGTCGATCCTCGGTTGAAGACACGCGCAAGCTTATAACCTGCAAGCGTCGTGCTCCACCTTCGCGACGGGCTACCAAATCCGCACCAATTCTTGCTCTCGTATCTTGGCCGCCGACGAGATCCTCCGAAGACAGGGGTTTGGTTGCCTGAATTTGCACGGCAACGAGCCCCTCACCGTGAGGGTAATGCGTGCGTAAATCTTGCTGCAGGCCTGTCGTCCTACGTGAATGCTCCACGGCTTCGGCAATCTTGAGACACGTACCCCACCCGAGACCGGCCTTACGCGCCTGGGCATACGCCCATCGTCGGGCCGAGGCTTGTTCTTTGAAAAACACTTCCGACTTCACCTTGGCGCGTACCAGCACTCGAGCCCTGTTCTCAATCTCGGCCAAAACACGCGCATAAGCAGCCGCAAGCTTGAGCTGCTCGCGAAGTGCCGGCAGGTCATCCTGTAGCGGCTCAGCCCAATAACGGTAAACTCTCATCCGGTCTTGCCCCCTTCTTCCTTTTCCAGGCGTAAGAGAACCTCTTTTGCACCTGCAGAAAAAGCCTCCTGTATCGCTCCTCCGATGAGAATCAAGAGCTCGGTTTCCTTTTCTCCCAGAAGCTCAAGCACACGAATTGCCAACTTTGGCCCTTCGGCACCTAAGTACGCATTTTGAGCCGCTACCACCCAGCTTTGTTTATCGCGCATCAGCGCTGGGAACCTCTGCCGTAGGAGAAGTCCATTTCCCAGTAGTAAAGGGCCGCTGTGCCGTCTTCGTCTTGCTCCAAATCTCTGAGTTTCTTGAGTGCCACCTCGTAGAGGGGGAGCCAGTGCTCCCTGACAAGACCAACCAAGATTTCCCTGTTTCTGGACCTGATTTTGAAACCAGTATCGATAACAACACCTTTCCTAGGCATGTAGTTATCAGCCACCAACAACCAATAACCCTCGTGCTCGTCCTCGCCCTTGTGTAGGAACACAGAAACGGGAACGTTGGCACCGTTGGCCTCGTCGACGTCTAGATCCCCAAGATTTTCGTATTCTTTTTCAATCAAGGCTTCACCCCTTTCCTGAACTTAGCCACCTCATCTACAACCGTTTGCCCTCGGGCACCACGATCGTAACGCCTGGTCGTGGACGCGTCCTTATGGTGTGCGGCGGCCTGGAGCTCGCGCTCGTAGACCTGCGCGCTGTACCCGTCGGTGATGAACGCCGCACGGAACATGTGCGGGTGCACGCGTCCAACAACACCCGCAATTTTAGCCCAGTACTCCAACACCTCGTTGACGGTGCTAAGGTGAATAGGCTTCTCCGGGTCCCTCGACGGAAACACGAACCGAGAAGGCGGAGCGACACGCAACCACGCACCGAGCGCCCGGGCGCACTCCGCCGTGAACGTGACCACCTCTTCCCTACCCCCCTTCACAGTGATCCTCGCTCCTTTGGCGTCTACCTTCGCACGCTCGAGGAGCTGCACCGAGGATCTCCGGATCCCGGTGTCGTAGAGGAGCTGCAGAAGGGCGTGATCACGAAGGTTCTTAGAGATCAAACCCGTCGACGCCTCACCCCGAACTTGATCGAGAATCATCTGAACGACATATGAATCAATAGCTTTGGTCGCGTTTCTCGAGCCTTGCGGCGGTCTGGGGAGCCAAGCCCTAGCGAACGGGTTGACAGACACGATTCCCGCCGACAGAAAAGCCTTGTAGAAAAAGGACAAAGAAGCCAACACCCGAGCAACACTCGCCGAGCTCAAATCCTTAGACAGAGCCTCACGAAACCCTGTAGTCGCCAAAAGGGTAGGGGACACAAGATCCACCGAAATACCCTGAGCGAATGCTCTCCAACGCGCCCAGTCTCGAGCGTACGCATCCCGAGTGTTAGGGCTGCGCCTGGACGCGATCAACTGTGCAGCGGCCTGCTCGACGGGAAGATGATCAGGCGTCTTCTGCAGCGTGTTCATTTTCGGCTCTTTTTGTGTGTGGACACTTCTCCTGACATGATGAGAACGCCTGAAGTTTGTATTGGCAAAGCGTCCGTAACGACACGTCCGGCCTCTTGCGTAAGTTGACGGTGATCATTGCGAAGGCCCGTGCCGAAGCTCTTCACGTTTCCACCTTCGGATGATAGTCCTCGGCGCGATCGATCCCGAAGGTCCACGCAATGGCCCCCCGCGGCGTCGTGCTCGTCGGCGGCACGCGGAGCCAGTACGTCTTGATTGAACCGTCAGGCTCGGGCGTCGAGTTCAGGACCTCGACCATGACGAGGTCTTCGTCGTCGGGCTGGGTTTTTCGCCAGAGTTTGCCGTACTCGTCCTTCGCCACGAGCTGGGCGCCGGTCTCCTGCAGGTAGCGGTCGGCGCCGATCTTCTCGACCATGCAGCGTCTGACCTCGGCGTTGGTCTCTGCGTCGATCTCCGACGCCGTGAACCGCCCCTGGATGACCTCGGGCCTCACGCGGATGCCGTGCCAGTAGTACAGCTCCCAACCATCCCGCCAGCGGATCGCCGGACCGTCAGCACGATGCGGGCGGTTCTGGGCATCACGGTGGATGAACTCCGGCCGATCTGAAAAGATCACGAAGTCTTGATGCATCATTCGCGGCCCAATCAGGGCCGCAGCCTCGTAGTGCCTCCACTTGGCGTACAGAGGGAGGTCGAGGTTCACGACGTGGTCGAAGAACGACAAATAGGCCACCCACGCCGACCACTGGTTTCCGCCGTTGTAGAGGCGGTACCAATGCTGGCAGCACCTCAGGAGAAAGCGCGTGGCGGCGTCCGTGGCGGCGACCGTGGCGGCGTGCGTGGCGTCGTACGTGGCGGCGGCCGTGG